>CADBNJ010000048.1 GCA_902795955.1 Oscillospiraceae bacterium | reverse complement strand
TTTGCCAAAGAACTCCGTGATTCATCGGGATTCGACAGGATGGTTGACAGCTTCTTCGCCAATTACCCCAAAGGGCTCGGCAAAGCTGAGATCAGGAGAATGCCTGCCGGTGCAGGCGGTTCGATCAAAGGAAATATGGTCATCAGAAATGCATCCAGCAGCGGAGATGTCCTGCTTGACGGAGAATACTACGACATAACCCTCAGGGTCTGCTATGAGTATACCGGAAGCCCGGAGAAGATCGGTGTCAGACAATTTGCAATACGCAATCTGGAAGCAGATGCAGAATACATAGACAGTATCCAGAAGATCCCAGAATACGATGCTGATACCGAAGACTGCTTAATCTGTGCGATCCGCAGCAGCGGGGAAGTCTCCGCCAAATTGATCAACGGCTGTCCTTACCTGTGGACTGACACGGATACTCCAAAGCTCACGGCTGACGAGATGAGAGATCTTCTCATGGCTCACCGCGATGACCTCGGCAATCGTGAGGTGCAGGACAGGATCGGTCAGCCGAACGTTGATTTCAAGAATTCCAACAGCACCGGATATGATTATTTCTACGAGCTTCGTTCAGAGAACGGCGAGCCTCTGTATGCCCACATAACTGCCGATTGGCCGATGGGCAGGATACTCGATGCATATGTCTGCACAAGTGAAAGCGAAGACTATGATAACCCTCTGGTCCCCTGGATCAAACCACAGACGTAAACTGCGCCCGCAGCCTGCAGGTAACCGGTCAGTCATCCGGCTGATGTTCTCAGCACCGGAATGATGGCACGTATTGATACAAATGCAACTGCTTGTGAGCTGCATTCATCCTCTTCACCGACAACGTTTCCGCGGAAAAACGGCATTCCTTCCGCAGTTTTCGCGGAAAGATTTCTATATATCTGCGAATCCGCGGAAAATACCATAGTTTTCCGCATTTTTTGCGGACTGTAATCTGTTTGTAACATTAGAAGGGTTCGGATTCTTAATTTCAGTGTCTGTCGATCCGGCTACCACCTGTGAAGCCTGCAGTTGCTTGCGAGCGGACTTCCGCAGGTTTTGGCGCCGTGATGGCATCTCTATTCACTTACATGCTTGCAGCGAGCGCCAAAACCGAGGACTATAGCGAGCAAGTAACCTGCAGGCTTCCTTACAGCACTTCTTCCATATAGGTCTTGAGAGGTTTCATCCCCAGCGACTCATAGAAGGCGCGCGCACCGGGATTCATTTCCCAGACATTGAGTGTTACATTATGACAGCCTATGCTGCGGGCATAAGATACGGCATGCTCATACAGAAGCCTGCCCACACCGCACCTGCGGCACGACTCATCCACACACAGATCATCAATATACAGAGTCTTGACATCAGTCAGAACATTATCATGCAGAGTCTGCTGAATAATGCAGAAACAATAACCGATAACCAGATCGTCTGAAGATACTGCGGCAAAAACAGGTCTTCCGCCGTCACTTATTATCTCAAGAAGCTGATCATCATCATACTTGCGTCCGATCTTGAACAGATCGGGTCTGCCGTTATGATGGACCAGATCCACCTGGTCTAGTAGGTCCTTCAACCGGTTCAGGTCCTTCGGCTCTGCCCGCCTGATCCGTATTGCCGTCTGAACCATCTGCGGCATCTCCTTCCTGATTCAGTACCTGAGGATCTGCAGATGCATTTCCGCTCTCAGCCTTTTTGGCAGCTTCCATTTCCGCAATGTACTGTGCGGCGTCATCAACAGCATCCTCAATATCGTCGCCGACATCCACATTGAGAGGCTTACGCTTGAACAGGATATCGTACATGATCGGAACGATATACAGAGTCATCAAGGTGGCATATAACAGACCGCCTGCGATAACGACAGACATACCTCTTCCGAGCTGTGTCGACATGCCCGTACCGAAGATCATCATGGACATTGCCAGGATGGTCGTAAGTGCAGTCATGAGGATAGGTCTCATCCTGGTCTTACCCGTTGCAATAAGCGCCTCATGGCGTTCCAGTCCGCCGATCCTAAGCTGGTTTGCATAGTCGACGAACACAATACCGTTATTAACGACCGTACCCATTAGAATAACGAATCCGAGGAGTGACAGCATCGACAACTGTATCTGTCCGATGAGAAGTCCGAGCATTCCTCCCGTGAACGCCAGCGGGATAGTAAACATGATAATAAATGGTGACAGCAGGCTCTGGAACTGGGCAACCATTATCAGATAGACGAACAGCAGCGCCAGAGCCGCCATCTCAACCATCTGAACGACCATCTCCATGACCTGTGTGGACTCGCCTGCAACCTCTATCGAGTAACCGTCAGGTAAAGACTCCGCGTACTGATCGATCTTGGGCTGTATCTCACGGGATATGAGTGTCGTATTGAATCCTTCAGAAGTCGACGAAGACACGGTCACGTAATGAGCAAGGTTCTTACGCCTGCGCGAATTGGACGTCTTTGTCTCGATAACCGTGGCAAACTCGGACAGCTTGTGTGTCTTGGGCTTATCGTCATCTTCTTCCTTCTTATCATCCTTATCCCCGTCAGACTCCTTATCGGGATCATCCTCCTCATCATCATCGCCGCCATTCATCATCGAGCTCATGTCACCCATCGAATCAAAGGAAGACATGTCGCCGGATCCCGACGCTCCTGCCATCTTCGTCATGTCGACTTCCTCGAATTCGATGTCCATGAGCGTTTCTTTGGTAAGAGTATCGGTGTCGTTGACTATCTCAACATTCATCTGCGCGCCGTTGACTGTAATAGTCGTGGCCTTAACCTTCTCTGTGGTATGAGACATGATCTCTGCGTAGATCTGTGCAACGGTAAGACCGTAACCCATTGCCTTGTCACGGTCTATGACTACCTGCAGAGTGTCGGCACCGTCAGTAAAGTTGTCCGTTATCTCCTCCACACCCTGCTGTGCCTCAAAGATCTTACGGACATCGCCGCTGATGCGCTCCAGTTCTTTGTAATCATCGCCGTAGATATTTACCGCATATCCGGAACTGCCTGACAACGCCGATGCATCCATCATCTGAGCTGCCGAGACCTTGATCTCTCCGGGGAAATCCTTGAGCTGTTCCTCAATGACGGTCGATATTGCTTTCATCTTCTCTGCAGAAGTGCCTTCCGGCATGAGCGCATTACATGTATATCTGCCGTATGAATCTGAATTGCCTCCGAGTCCGCCTCCGAAGAATCCCAGCGTGCTTCCGCTGTCCATAAGGCCGACATTCTCGACTCCTTCAACAGTCAGGATCTTATTCATTATCGCCTCTGCTTCGGCATATGACTCCTCGCGGGTCATCTCCTCGGGAGTCTGGATCGATATGTTGACCTCATTCGTTACGATCTCCGGGATGTAGACGATGCCCATCCTGAACACTTCCCAGACCGAGAAAGCGAGCAGTGCCACGGCAACGAGAAGCGGTATGAACTTATGCTTGAGACACCATGCAAGTGACTTGCCGTAACCATTTATGACCTTTGCGAAAAGCTTATGCTCTTTCGGCTTTGTATTCTTCATCAATGTACTTGAGGATGCGGGCACTACAGTGAGTGCAATGGCAAGCGATCCGACAAGACAGAAGCCGATGGACATTGCCAAGGGATAGAGAAGAGTCCTTACAGTGCCGCTTGCAAAGACTGCGGGAAGGAATACGCATACAGTCGTAAGGGTTGACGCTATAATGGCTCCTCTGACCTGCTTTGCCCCCTGAACTGCCGCACGGGGGGCAGACATTCCCGTACCTCTTAATCTGAATATATTCTCCATTACTACGACAGAGTTATCGACGAGCATTCCTATGCCCAGCGACAATCCCGACAGAGTCATGACATTGAGTTCAAGTCCCGTGAAATACATAAGTACGATGGCCAGCAATACTGACATCGGGATGCTTATGGCAACAACGATAGTAGGCTTGATATCCTTAAGGAATATGGCCAGAATGATGATGGCAAGGATAGCGCCGATGATCATGCTCTGCAGCACCGACTCCACGATCATCTTAATGTAATCTCCCTGGTCAACGAGATTTACGGTGTGTGTACCGGGGTATTTTTGCTCAAGTTCCTTAAGTGCACGGTTACAGTTCTTGGAAACGTCATTTGTTCCGACACTCGATGATTTGTAGACACAGAGCACGATCGTGCTGTTGCCGTTGAGGCGGCTCAGTGAATCACCCGAATTATCGATAACCGTAACATCAGCAATATCCTCCAGCCTTACGGTA
>CADBNJ010000047.1 GCA_902795955.1 Oscillospiraceae bacterium | reverse complement strand
GTTGTTTATCCTATGTATTTCCTGATATTGCTCAGATTAGCGTATGTATCGTACTTGTCGCCGTTGGGGACAACGAGTGTAGGAGCCTGCATTATGTTGAACTTGACGCTCAGATCCTGCTGCTCCTCGGCATCTACTACCTCATAATCGATGCCGGCATCGGTAAGGAACTGCTTTGCCATCCTGCAGTTGGGGCATGTCTTTGTGGTAAAGAGCATGATCTTCTCCGCTTTCACGATGTCACGTGCGGAAGGCTCACCGGAATCCTGTGCCAGAGGGCCGTGATGCTTCATTACCGAGTGCTCGATATCGTAGAGCTTACGGTCCTTGAACTCCTGAGCCTTGCCGTCGTTCCAGTTCTGGACCGGACGGTAATAACCGGTAATACGGCTGTACGTCTCAGTCTTCTTGCCGCAATAAGGACACTCGTCAACCTTGCCTGCAAGATATCCGTGCGCCTGGCATATGGAATATGTGGGAGACATCGTGTAATAAGGCAGGGAATAATTCTCTGCGATCTTGCGTACCAGGCTTGCCGCGCTCTTCCAGTCAGGGAGCTTCTCGCCAAGGAAGGCGTGGAACACGGTACCTGATGTATAGAGTGTCTGGAGCTGATCCTGGATGTCAAGTGCATCGTAGATATCAGATGAGAAGCTTACAGGCAGATGTGAGCTGTTGGTGTAGTAGTAAACACCGCTGGCATCATTCGCCGTGATGATGTCAGGATAGTATTTCTTATCGTGCTTGGCGAGTCTGTAAGATGTTGACTCGGCAGGTGTTGCCTCAAGGTTATAGAGGTCACCGTACTGTTCCTGATAATCCGACAGACGCTCTCTCATGTGATTGAGAACCTTCTTTGCAAATTCCTGTGTCTCCTTATGAGTGAGATCCATCCTGAGCCACTTTGCATTGAGACCTGCTTCGTTCATGCCGACGAGACCTATCGTGGAGAAGTGGTTATCGAATGAACCGAGGTAGTGCTTTGTGTAAGGATAGAGACCTACCTCGAGAAGCTTAGTGATCGTCTCTCTCTTGACCTTGAGTGAACGGGCTGCAATGTCCATCATCTTGTCGAGACGCTTGAAGAAATCCTCCTCATCCTTGGCAAGATATGCGATCCTCGGGATGTTGATGGTAACAACGCCGATGGAACCTGTTGATTCGCCTGAACCGAAGAATCCGCCGGACTTCTTACGGAGCTCGCGGAGGTCGAGCCTCAGTCTGCAGCACATCGAACGTACGTCCGAAGGCTCCATGTCAGAGTTGATGTAGTTGGAGAAATAGGGCGTTCCGTATTTTGCCGTCATCTCAAAGAGGAGCTTGTTGTTCTCTGTCTCAGCCCAGTCAAAGTCCCTGGTAATGGAATCTGTCGGAATAGGATACTGGAAGCCTCTGCCGTTGGCATCGCCCTCGATCATGATCTCGATGAAAGCCTTGTTGACCATATCCATTTCCTTCTGGCAGTCCTTGTACTTGAAGTCGACTTCCTTGCCGCCGATTATGCAGTTGAGCTCAGCCAAGTCATTAGGAACCGTCCAGTCAAGAGTGATGTTGGAGAAAGGAGCCTGAGTACCCCATCTGCTGGGTGTGTTAACTCCGTAAATAAAGGACTCGATGCACTTCTTGACCTGATCGTAGTCAAGGTTATCAGCCTTAACGAATGCTGCGAGATATGTGTCGAATGATGAGAAAGCCTGTGCGCCTGCCCACTCATTCTGCATGATGCCCAGGAAGTTGACCATCTGGTTGCAGAGTGTTGCAAGGTGCTTCGGAGGAGCAGATGTGATCTTACCCGTGATACCGCCGAGTCCCTGCTGGATGAGCTGCTTCAATGACCAGCCTGCGCAGTAACCCGTAAGCATCGACAGATCGTGGATATGAATGTCTGCGTGACGGTGAGCATCAGCCACTTCCTGATCGTAGATCTCGGACAGCCAGTAGTTAGCCGTGATCGCACCGGAATTGCTGAGAATGAGTCCGCCGACCGAATACGTAACCGTGGAGTTCTCCTTAACACGCCAGTCATCGATCTTGACATAGCTGTTAACGAGATCCTTGTAATTAAGTGCAGCCGACTTCATCGCACGGATCTTCTCGCGGTTCTTACGGTAGAGGATGTACGCCTTGGCAACTTCCTCATAACCTGTTCTCTGCAGAACAGACTCAACACTGTCCTGGATCTCCTCAACGGTGATCTTGCCGTCCTTGATCTTTGGCGAATAATCTGCCGTAACCTTCAGCGCGAGCAGGTCGATAACGTCATCGTTATACTCAACCTTCGTCGCCTCGAAAGCCTTCTTGATCGCATCCGAGATCTTCGCGATGTTAAAATCAACTACCTTCTCATCTCTCTTGACTACCTGATACATAGTGCCCTCCGTTATATTTGTATTGTTTTATTTATACTCCGTCAGTCTCTTATTCGTCGACGCCCCTGATCTGCGCATTCGGGACTCTCCGCCTAACCGTCTCTAGAAGCCGTTCCATCTTCTCCATCGAGGGTGACGTGAACCTGCCTTCTTCTATCAGTTCCCCGGAATCCTCAAACTGCTGCAGGAAATACCTTGGTGCCCCCTCTATCAGTTCTCCGATCCTCTCCATCATCTCCTCGTCGTGTATCTCGTCGATCACCGTCGTCCTGAACTCGTATGGAACCTTGCCTTCGCGCAGTATCCCGATACTCTCCCGGAGCTTCTCCACCGGAGGATCGGCAAGTCCGCAGACCGCTTTGTATTCCTCCAGGGGACTCTTGATGTCCACCGCCACGAAATCAACGATCCCCTCATCCAGTATCTCCCTGAGCTTCTCCGGGAAGGAGCCGTTGGTATCAAGCTTCACCAGATAACCCTTGGCCCTAATCTTCCTGATGAACCCGCTGATATCCTTCTGGATGAGCGGTTCCCCGCCGGTAATGGCAACTCCGTCAAGAAGACCCTTCCTCTTATCAAGAAAAGCGAAAAACTCTTCTTCACTTATCTCCCCTGCCCCCTTCATCCTGTCAGGAAGCACAAGAGACGAGTTGTGGCAATAAGGACACCTGAAGTTGCACCCCATCGTGAAGACCGTACAGGCAACATGCTCCGGAAAATCCAGCAAAGTCAGCTTCTGTAAACCGCCTAGTCTCACCAGGACCTCCCCGATCTTCACAAGTTACTGCAACGACATAGTATCGCCACTGTCCGTTAGACATTGTACCTATATGTTGTGGTCAAGTCAACACCCACCACAATATATTGTGGTCATTTTTTGAATTTGTAACATTGCGCCCGGAGCCCGCCGGCATGCTGCACCGGCAGAAACAACAGCTCCGGCAGCGGCGGCAGTGCCGTTTCCGAAGGGGAACGCATATTCTTAAGGAGAGGTTAAATGGGTCTTCACAAAAACTTGGAATGAGCAGCCGAAGCCGGCAAGTCAAGCCGCCCAAGTAATCTCCGGTGAAGCCGGTTGAGGTCTTATTCTGTGTAACACTCTGTGTAGTGATCTGGTAGATAGAGCACAAGTCATGGTGTCATGCAGAGTAGAGCTCAATCTTTGCAGCATAGATTGAGCAGAAATCACTTTCCGCAAGATTTTAAGATTTTTCCGAAGAATCTGCGGAAAGATTTCTGATTCTTGCGGATTCCGCAAGATTTCGGATTTTTTCCGCATTCTTTGCGGAAGGATTGCCGTTTTTCTGCGGAAACGCTGGTCTCACCGTTGCGGTCAGACAGTTGCAGCTTCAGTCAGTTCAGTTACCTACAGCTAACATAAATCCTGTTTTTTACCCTGCCGGCGTGGTTCCGGAAACTTCCCCATTCTGCTTAACAAAAGTGTTTGTT
>CADBNJ010000046.1 GCA_902795955.1 Oscillospiraceae bacterium | reverse complement strand
TAGTCTGACTATTCAGACTAACGGTACAGGTTCTCTGCATTACACTGACAGATAGTCTGACTATTCAGACTAACGGTACAGGTTCTCGGCATTACACTGACAGGTAGTCTGACTGCGACCGTAACCGGCTTAACTTATAGTGTCTTAGACGACTTAATTGAACCGATCGACTCTGCCTGCGCAGTATACCGGCGTTCTTCTGCTTTGGATCCATCCGTCCCCGTATCCGCCCGCCGTCGCTCCCGGCGTCCCCTTGCAAAAAAACACCCTGCGGCGCAGGCTGTGCCGCAGGGTGTGGTGCTTTCGGTATGCCGGGTCAGTATCAGTTGCTTGATATGAACGGACGGAGTGCCATTGCCACGTTGCTGATAGGTGATGTCTGGATCCATATGCGGCCGGGGCCGGTAACGATCGTGTTGAAGAATCCTTCGCCGCCGAGTAACTTGTTCTTGATGCCCTTAACTGACTCAATCTCCATTGCGACGGAAGCATCCATCATGGCGAGATAGCCTGTATCGATAACCATCTGCTGTCCGGGTGCGAGGTCGTACTGGACAACTTCGCCGTCGATCTCGACGAACGCGGTGCCCTGGCCTGAGAGTCTCTGCATGATAAAGCCTTCACCGCCGAATAAACCGGTGCCAATCTGCTTGCGGAAAGCAATTGATAACTCAACCTGTGATGTTGATGCGAGGAAACCTGACTTCTGAACGATAAACTGTGTGCCGGGCGTGACCTCGATCGGAATGATCTTGCCGGGGAAGCTCGACCCGAAAGCGATGGATACGCCATCCTGCTCTGCTGTATAGATGTTCTGGAACATTGCCTCGCCTGCGAACATTCTTCCAAATGCCTTGCCGACGCCTCCTCCACTGGTTTCCATTTTTAATCCGCGTGTCATCCATGTCATGGAACCGCGCTCAGTGATCATTGATTCGCCTCTGTTCAGTGAACATATTACAACCGGAAACGGAGTACCTTTGATCTCGTATTGCATAAGTGACCTCCTGAATAAATGTAGTATGCATTAACCGCATACAGTGATTCTAACACACCATTTATGTTAAAATGGTCGTATGACACGTATATTTATCAAAGATGTAATAAAGATAGACACTGCTCATTGCCTGACGGGTGATGACGCTCATTATCTGCTGTCGGTGCTCCGCATGCGTGAGGGTGAGCAGCTGGATGTTGTTGACGGAGCGGGGTGTGTATACCACGCTTTCGTGGCGGAAGCGGGGAAGGACCGGTGTGTTGTGACTGCCACAGGCAGGCAGGAGGGGACGCATGAGACGGATACGAGGATCATCCTCTACCAGTCAGTATCCAAGGGCGAGCGGATGGATCTCACCATACAGAAATCAGTTGAGCTGGGCGTTCACAAGATCGTTCCTGTAATCTCGGACAGGTGTGTCGTCAAGCTCGACGGCAAGGACGGCAAGGGCGGCAAAAATGGCAAGTCCGACCGCTGGCAGAAGATCGCACTTGAGGCGGCGAGGCAGTCGGGGAGGGATATAGTTCCCGTAGTTACTGAACCTGTCAGGTTCGCGCAGGCTGTGAAGAACGCCGGCGCGGGACTGAAGATAATACCGTGGGAGGAGGCCCGGGGTGTAACTCTGCGCGATGTGCTGGCGGTGAGAGGCAAGGCGGAGAGCGTTATATCCGTCTTCATCGGACCGGAGGGCGGATTCACCGCGGCCGAAGCTGATATGGCAAGGGCGAATGACATCGTTCCGGTCACGCTGGGACCGAGGATATTGAGGACGGAGACGGCGGGACCTGCCGTGCTGGCGATGATAATGTACGAGACGGAGATGTGAGAATGAGGGATTTTGAAGCGGCGGTTTTTGATATGGACGGGGTTATTTTCGATTCGGAGAGAGCCGTTATCGAGTGCTGGAAGCAGATCGCGCCGCAGTACGGGATAACCGACATAGAGACACACTGCATCGCGGCGACGGGGTTGAATGAAGAGGCGACGAGGCGGATCTTCAAGGAGCAGTACGGCGATGAACTGCCGTATGACGAGATGCGTGCCAGGAGGCGGGCGCTCTTTATCGAGAAGTTTGATCAGGGGCTCGTTCCGGTGAAGGAAGGTGCCCGCGAATTGCTTAAATATCTCAAGGACAACGGATACAAAACGGCGCTGGCGTCGTCCACGTCGGAGGGGACGGTGAGGAGAGAACTGGGAATGGCCGGATTGCTGGATTTCTTCGATTTTATAATAGGTGGTAACAATGTTACACACAGCAAACCGGACCCTGAGATCTTCCTCAAGGCGATGGCGGGGCTGGGCGTTGCGCCGGAAACATCGATCGTGATCGAAGATTCGTATAACGGGGTCAGGGCAGGTCACGCATCGGGTGCTTTCGTGGTGATGGTCCCGGATCTTCTGCCGCCGACGGACGAGATATTGCCTCTGACGGATATGGTGGTTGAGTCGCTGACGGAGCTGCTTGAAAGGATCAGGAGAAGATGAGTGAGAATATTGCCGATACGCTGAAATGCCCGCACTGCGCCTCCAATCTTTTCTACGACAGTACGACCAAAAGGGCGGTCTGCAATTTCTGCGGAAGTGACTTTGATCCGAATATACTGAGGCTCAGCTTTGCTTTCGAGGACAAGACTGAGGAGAAGGAGACCGACGAATCCCGGATGCAGGAATTCATCTGTAATTCCTGTGGCGCGACGGTCATTACCGATGAGAATACGGCGGCTTCGTTCTGCTGTTACTGCGGTTCACCCGCGCTTGCCGGCCACAGATTGAGACGGGAGTTCAAGCCCGACTTCATCATACCGTTCAAGCTGACGAGGGAACAGGCCGAGGAGAAATTCCTCGAGTGGGGCCGGACGAACAAGTACATCCCCAAAGGATTCATGGACAAGGATAACATCAAGAAACTGACACCTCTGTATGTTCCTTTCTGGCTCGTCGATGCAACGTGCTCCGCGTATTTCTACGGAACCGGTCTGATCTATGATAACGTCGACAGGATCAAGACGGCCTTCAGCGTCGAGCGTGACATCACGTTTTGTGTTAAGCGGGTCCCTTTCGTCGGGGCCAAAAAGATGAACAGGCTCCTCATGGAGGCCGTAGAGCCCTTTGACTACAGCGAGATGGTGCCGTACAACGATGCTTATCTTCCCGGATTCTATGCGGAGCGTTACAACCTGACACCCTCCGATATGGCGCAAAATGTTATCTGGCGCCTCGAAAGCTATGCCCGTCAGAGCTGTGAGGCTCTAAGCACGCAATACGACGATCTTAATCTGGCAGACGGATTCACCGACATCACGGACTGCAAGTACAGTTATGCTCTTCTTCCGGTATGGTTCCTCAACTACGAGGAAGACGGTGTCTACCACGGATTTGCTATCAACGGTCAGACAGGCGAAGCGTGCGGCAAACTGCCGTACAGCAAGCCCAGAAGACTTGCCGCGATCGCCGGGACCGTACTGAAGTGGCTGATTCTTCCCGAGCTGATCCTGGCTGCCATCTCACTCTCGCTTATGTACGGTTCTCTGTACAATAAATCACAGTGGCTGTTTCAGCTGTCTACATTTATGATGTACGGCGCTGTTTTCCTCGGAATCGGATTCCTCTATATCTTCCTCAAGAAATTCCGCAGGATCCTTGTCGAGACTACCAACCCGATCGACAAGGTGCCCGATCTGTCGCAGTATTACGACACGTCAAAGAAGGTGGATATCGACCGCAAAGACGACTTCATGACAGTGTACAACATGCCGTCTGACGAGATACGCAAGCGCAGATTATTCAAGTGGATCGATAAGAGATTCTGAGGCGGGTATAGGGGACGCTGAAGTCCGGGCGGCCCGCAACGGGCTTGACGGCGGGTTACTTGAGTGGCTTGCATCAGGAGAAGTATGGGGTGGGACTTGTGTGACTTGTGTGACTTGTGTCTTGAGAAGTAAGGAATCAGTCCGGTATTCTGACTAGTGCTCTGTGTAGGTGGCTGTTAGATAGAGTGGTACACAGAGTATTCTGACTAGTGCTCTGTGTAGGTGACTGTTAGATAGAGTGATACACAGAGTATTCTGACTAGTGCTCTGTGTAGGTGGCTGTTAGATAGAGTG
>CADBNJ010000045.1 GCA_902795955.1 Oscillospiraceae bacterium | reverse complement strand
ATACCAGTTCTTGCCAAGCTTGAGCCATCCCAAAACGCTCTTGCCGTCTTTGCCCTGATAGCACCAGCCTCTTAATTCTCCTGAGGACATGTCTTTTACCCATTTATTGGTGACCATAGCTCCGCTTTTGTCGAAATAGTACCAGTCACCACCATCATCTTCATGCCATGCTTCGGAATACATCACTCCTTTTTCACCGAAGTAATACCACTTCTTGTCTATCTGCTTCCAGCCGGTGACCGGCTTGCCGTTCTTCAGATAGAGCCAGATTGTATTCCCGTCATACTCATCAGCGCTGTACCATCCTTTTGTTATCCAGACGCCCTTGCTGTCGAAGTAATAGGTTGTGCCGTCGATCTCGCGACCTCGAGGAACCATATCTGATGTCAAAGCAACTCCCCCTTCGGGATCAAAATAATACCATTTGCCGCTGATCTGCTTCCAGCCTGTTGTGGCGACCCCACCCTTCTTAACATAGAATTTGTATCCGTATCCGTCATACTTGATCGTTACCAATCCGGTCTTTGTTGTCATTGAGCCGTCGTTATTGAAGACATATATCTTGCCGTCGATCTCATACGAAGGAACATCAACCATTGCAGGAGTACAATAGTACCACTTGCCTCCGTCCTTCACCCAGCCTTTAACCTTCTTACCGTCTTTGTAGTAATACCATGTGCCGCTCTCTTCCTGCCAACCGTTCGTGCCTGCAGCAAAAACAGTCGCAGGGATCAGGCTTATGAGCATGATGAGAGTGATCAGCACCGAAGCTGTTCTTTTTGCCATTGTTGTCATGATCCAAACCCCCTTTTTAATGATGTGACTCTTTTATTCTAACAAGTTAAATGCGCTGAACGGTATTATAAAAACACCGTCCGAATGGCTAAATCGGACGGTGCAAAACTGACAATATTACCAAACTCAGTTCGTATAGTTGTCGAAATACCCCTGAACGAGCACGACCGGCGTTCCCTTATCTCCCGAGCCTGATGTCAGGTCACAGAGAGAGCCGATAAGATCGGTGAGCTGTCTGGGTGTAGTTCCCTCACTTGCCATCTTGCCTACGAGGTTCGCATCCTTGGCACGGATGCTGTCTGAGATGGCTTTCTTCAGTTCCTCACCTGACAGATCGGCAAAGTCATTATCAGCCAGATATTTGAGCTTGAGCTCATTGGGCGTACCGATAAGTCCGTCTGTAAAAGCAGGTGACACGACCGGATCGGCGAGCTCCCAGATCTTGCCCTGGGGATCCTTGAACGCGCCGTCGCCGTAAACCATTACCTCAACGTGTTTGCCGGTCTTATCGAGGATATTCTTCTGAATGGCCAGCACCAGATCCCTGCACTCGTTGGGGAACAGCTTGACCTGATCCTCGGTGGCCTTGTTGGATCCCAGGAGACCGTAGCGTGAATTGTATCCGCTGCCGTTGACGGGTTCGTTCATTATCTCATCGAGACTCAATACCTTCTCAGCGCCTGCTGCCAGGAGTATTCTCTTTGTCCTAGCCCTTGTGTGAATGTCGCAGTTGATCACGACCTTCGTATAATCCAGGACCGCCTTCGCCTGATTCGCGAAAACGATCTCCACTTCACATCCGCACGCCTTGATGAGGTCGCCGTAATATGCCACGTAATCAACTCCGGTGAACTCATGCTTATTCTCTCCGAACAGTTCACGGTACTTCTCAAGTGACAGCACGTCGCTGTACGGATTGATGCCCGCATCATCTATCTTATCGAGGCTTACCAGACAGTTGCCGACCTCGTCTGACGGATACGACAGCATGAGAACGATCTTCTTAACGCCCTTGGCGATACCCCTCAGGCAGATCGCAAACCTGTTGCGCGACAGGATGGGGAAGATGACGCCGACAGTATCTCCTCCTGTCTTGGCTTTGACATCCGCTGCGATATCATCGACCGTGCAGTAGTTGCCCTGTGATCTGGCAACGACTGACTCCGTGATGGCGATGACATCGCGGTCACGTATGGAGAATCCCTCGGATTCCGCAGCTTCCAGCACCGAATTCGTGACGATGTCCGCAAGGTCATCACCCTGCCTGATGATCGGGCATCTGATGCCTCTTGATACAGTACCGACTTTACGTTCTGACATTTTGAGTGTCCCCCTCGTATTTGTTTCTGTTAATATAATAGCATACGCGGGATACATAGTGTAACTGTTACGGAGGTGACCGGAAATGTCAGTTAATAAGACCAAACAGATCAGTCTTCTTGCAAAAGACGGCGAAGGAACATATAAGACCATGAGCGATGCCGCTTGTCACGATATAGGACTTGACGCCGTCGTAAAGGCTGTCACTGACGATCCCAAAGAACAGCAGATGATCATGAGGATCTTATCCCGCATGACGTCTTCGGAGGAGACGGCGGTCTACAGAAGGGATGTTTTCGAAGATATATTGAATCTGCCTGACGTGAGGGAGAAGCTCCTTGAATTGATGAATCAGATAGACTATCTGAAGGACTATGGTTCATGGCGCAAGAATTCAGATGAGAAGCCCGGGCTCTGGGATCTGCTCCACAGGCTGGAGGAACTTAAGTCATATATCACGACGGTGGAATCGCTGGCGGAGTGCCTCGGTGATCCGCGCATAAAGGCGGAAGGGCTCATTGCGCTCAGGGATTATGTTGCCGGGCTGTATGAGGACGGGTGTTTCGCCGCGATGAAGAAGGACATAGAAGCTGTCAGGACCGACGCTTCATCCATTCAGAGCGTGACGATCGGCATCAACGTCAATTCCAGGTTCGAGGCAGAGAGCCTGGGTCTCGTGTCGGTCAATGCCAAGCCCTTTAAGAAGTCGGGCATAGTCAGCAATTTTGCCGATGCGGTGGCGGCCAGGGACAGGATCAGCAAGGAGGCAGACTGGGACGGCGACCTGCACTATGATCCGGCGGAGCCGCCCGAGACTGACGGGGTGATCGACAAGCTCGATAAGCAGCTGACGACGATGTCCAAGCTCACGCATCCCATGCTCGGTCAGGAAGCAACACTGGCGCGCGTTCCCGAGGGCGACGGAACGACGAATTCCACATTCTATCTGTCCGGCGTGGCGACCAAGCTGACAGGGCAGCTTGTCAAGCGGCTGCGCACGGTTCTGTCCAAGTATTCGGACATATCCATAGTAACCATCTCTAAGCTGATCCCCGAGCTGATCTACTATATAAGATTTGCAGAGTTCATCGAATCTGCAACTAAGCGCGGAATGCATTTCTGCAGGCCTGAGATCGCAGAGGACGGCAGTGCCATTATGCAGGCGGAAGGGCTCTACAACCTCAAGCTGGCGTCAACTCTCGACAGCAAAGATATCGTGGATAACGACCTGGTGTTCGACGGGAAGAGAACAGTATATCTCCTGACCGGTGCCAACAGAGGCGGCAAAACGACGATAACACAGGCGGCCGGCCAGCTGTTCGCACTGGCACAGGGCGGCATCCGCGTCCCCTGCCGCTCGTTTATTTATAAGCCGGCCGACATGATCTATACTCATTTCCCGGCAGACGAGGATAAGACGATGGATCTCGGCAGACTCGGCGAGGAGTGCGTGAGATTCAAGGACATCTACGATCAGGCAACGCCCTCGAGCCTCATCCTTCTCAACGAAAGCTTCTCCACCACATCCTTTGAGGAAGGCTACTACATAGCCGTCGATTCCGTCCGTGCACTGAGCACCAAGGGCGTCAGGACCATATTCAACACGCACATGCACAAGCTTGCCGCTAACGCCGGCGAACTTGGTCCGAACGTATCCTCGATAGTCATGATCAGCGACGGCGGCAAGCGTTCCTTCAAGGTTGTCGAATCGTCCCCGGAAGGGTCGTCATACGCACGCGACATCGCCGAGAAGTATGGGGTGACGTATGAGATGCTGACAGCCCGCAGCTGACTTGCTCGCTACAGTCCTCGGTTTTGGCGCTCGCGTCTTGCTGAGTTGTTACTTCAAGTGCTCGTCCCGGCGCCAAAACCTGCGGAAGTCCGCTCGCAAGCAGCCGCGGGCTTCACAGAGTGACGTGAGTAACTTGGTCGCCTATACGACTGTTATCCGCAGCCTCGAATCCTGCCGGAATTCTCCTCTGCTATAACGCCACTGGCGTTCATCTGTGGAGAATTCAGATGTAATCCTGCCAAAATTCTCCTCTCCGGTAACGCTACCGGCGTTCTTTCGCGGAGAATTCAGACGTAATCCTGCCAAAATTCTCCTCTGCTATAACGCCACTGGCGTTCTTCTGCGGAGAATCCGGGCGTAATTCCGGATCCCAAGTCAGTCCCGGAGTCAGGATCTCAAATATCTGATAACTGTTGTTAAGAGGCGCCACACTGACTATAATAGTCGTGCGCCCGGACCGACTGCCATACAGACGGTCATACTGACCGGGCACACTAACCGGAATATCTACATAAAGGACACAAGCATGTACGACTACATTTTATTTGATCTGGACGGAACGCTCTCGGATACGAGTGAGGGCGTAACAAAGGGGGTGCAGATCGCGCTTAAGGAGTTTGGGATAGATGAGGACAGGAGCAATCTGAGGAAGTTTATCGGGCCGCCGCTGCAGTATTCTTTCGGCACGTATTACGGATTTGAGGGTGAGGATCTGGATAAGGTCATCAGCATATTCAGGGATTATTACATGGGCGGCGGAATGTTCGAGAATACTCCGTATGACGGGCTTCACGAGCTGCTCGACAGGATACATGAGGACGGCAAGACTCTTGCGGTGGCGACGTCGAAGCTGGAGACTGCGGCGGTGGAGGTGCTTAGCAGGAACGGGCTTGCACGGCATTTCGACATGATATGCGGGGCAACGGCTGACGGTAAGAGGATCACGAAGACTGATGTGCTTGAGGAATTCTTCAGGAGGGCAGGGAATCCGGAAAAGAGGAGAGTGGTCCTTGTAGGGGACACAAGGTTCGATGCGAAGGGCGCGATAGACCTTGGGATCGACTGCATCGGCGTGCTCTACGGCTTCGGGACGCGGGAGGAACTGGAGGAGTGCGGTGTCAGGAAGATCGCCCCGGCTGTGGAAGACATTTACGATTATTTGTAAAAACGCGCCTTTTTTATTATTATAGAGCGTATGAATATTGAGATCGACGGATTGAGCATAAGCTATAAGTTCACGGGAGACGGTGACAAGACCGCAGTTGTGCTTCAGGGATGGGGCACGGACTTCGGTCTTTATGATGTCGTGGCGAACTCTATCAACAGCGAATACAGGGTCCTGCAGTTCGATTTCCCGGGGTTCGGGGCAAGTCCGGAGCCGCCGGAGGCGTGGAACGTTGACAGGTATGCGGACTTTTTCTGTCATCTGATGGAGGCGCTCGGAATAACAAAGGCAGCGCTCATCGGTCATTCGTATGGCGGAAGAGTCATAATCAAGCTCGCTTCGAGGGAGAGTATCCCTTTTGAGATAGAGAAGATAGTCCTGATGGGCAGCGCGGGAATCGTACATAAGAAGACGTTCAGGCAGAAGTTCGGGGTGAGGAAGTATAAGTTCTTGAAGAAGCTTTTCGGGCTGAAGTTCATATATTTCCTGTTCCCGGAGATCATCGACGACTGGAGGAGCAGGCAGGGGTCTGCGGATTACAGGAATGCAACTCCGGTCATGAGGAACTGTCTTGTTATGGCGGTCAATGATGATCTGACGGACCGCCTGGAGAAGATCGACAAAGAGACGCTCCTGATATGGGGAGATAAGGATACGGCAACACCGATCGGTGATGCGAAGATAATGGAGGAGAAGATCAAAGGCTCGGGGCTCGTCGTGCTCGAAGGGGGAACCCACTACTGTTTCCTTGAGCAGCCGCAGAAATTCACAGGCATAATGAAGGCTTTCTTCAGGATAGGAGCTGCCGTATGATAATAAGGACTGCAGTTACCGATCTCCTGGCGGCATATGCCATCTTCCTTGCAATGCGTTACAACATGCATATGTTCCAGCTCAACGGATACAAGAACGATGAGCAGATCAGCTGGCTCAGGAAGAATCTGCGGATGCAGTGGGTGCTCATTGCAGCGATCGTGCTCGGCACGCTGAGGCTTTTTGTCAGCCACATCGCCGTTGATATCGTGATATGGCTGTGGCTGTGGCTCATCATTGTCGTGTTCCGCGCTTTGAGAAGGATGAAGGCCAAGAAGAAGCTGGTCTATACGGCGAGAGTGAAGCGTATGCTGGTCACTATAGTCGTGCTCATCGCCGCGATCCTTACGGTGATTGCGCTGTTCTCCGGAATAGAGCCCCTGACCGGCGCCATGATGATCATAGCCGGCACCCAGTGGTTCTTCAATATCATCGCGAATATCATCAACCACCCGGTCGAGCAGCTGGTCAACCTTCACTACATCAACGATGCAAAGAGGATCCTCAAGTCATGCAAGGATCTGACAATAATAGGCGTCACGGGCAGCTACGGCAAGACAAGCGTCAAGTTCTATCTCTACACACTCCTGCGCGACAGCTTCAATACGCTCGTTACGCCCGAAAGCTATAACACCCCCATGGGTATCGTCAAGACCATAAGGGGATCGCTGAAGCCTTCACACGAGATCTTTGTCTGTGAGATGGGTGCGCGCCGCGTCGGTGAGATCAAGGAGATATGCGACATTGTCCATCCCCATCACGGCGTCATCACATCGGTCGGTCCCCAGCACCTTGATACCTTCTTCAGTATTGACAACATCAAGAAGACAAAGTTCGAGCTGGCTGATTCACTGCCTGAAGACGGTATGCTGTTCCTCAACGGTGACAATGAGTACATAAGGCAGCAGGTTGACAAGTGTGCGGGCAAATACAGGAACATCATCTATTACACAGAGAGCGAGAACGACGGCTATACCGCTTCCGGCCTCAAGGTATCACAGAACGGAACGGAGTTCACCGTGACTTCTCCTGACGGAGAATCCGAAGTGTTCAGCACAAGGCTCGTCGGCAAGCACAACGTCATCAATATCGCAGGTGCTATAGCGGTAGCAAACAGGCTGGGAGTGCCTATGAAGAACCTGCGTATACCTGTCAGGAGGATAGAACCTGTTCCTCACAGAATGGAGCTAAAGGATCATGGCGCAGTGACGATCATAGATGACGCGTACAACTCAAATCCCGTAGGTTCCAGGGCGGCGGTCGAGACGCTTAAGATGTTCGACGGGATAAGGATACTCATCACTCCCGGAATGGTCGAACTGGGTGATAAGGAATATGAGTATAACCGCCTGTTCGGCACATACGCCGCAGACTGCTGCGATTATATCCTGCTCGTAGGCAGGAAGAGGGCCGAACCCATCAGGGAAGGCGTGCTGAGCAAGGGATTCCCTGAAGATAAATGTCTTGTGTACGATAAACTGGAAGATGCGGTACAATATGCGTATGGCATCAAAGAGCAGGGACATAAATACATCCTCTTGGAGAACGACCTGCCCGATAACTACTAGGAGGTAATTTCAAGTGAGATCAACAGTAGCCATGCTGTTCGGCGGTAAGAGCGTTGAACACGAGGTATCCGTTATTACGGGAATCCAGGCATTGCTTGCAATGGATACGGAGAAGTATGATGTGATCCCGGTATATATGACCAAGAAGAACGAGATGTATATCGGGGAATCAATAGGTGATATAGAGGCATACAAGGACATTCCCGCACTTCTCAATAAGTCACAGAGGGTTGTCATGATGAACGAGGACGGCAAGGTCGTGCTGATGCCTTATCCTCTCAAGAAATTCGGCAAGAACAAGGAGACAGCGGTCGACATTGTATTCCCGGCTGTTCACGGAACGAACGTGGAGGACGGAACTTTGCAGGGATTCCTGAAGACGCTGGGAGTGCCTTTCGTGGGGTGCGATGTCACGGCATCGGCCATAGGCATGGACAAGTTCATAATGAAGGCGGTGCTCAAGGAGTACGATATCCCGGTTCTCGACGCGAAGACATATACTCTCTCGGATTATCAGGAGATGAATGTTCTTCTCGACAGTGTAGAGAAGAAGTTCGGTTACCCTGTGATCGTCAAGCCGGTCAACCTCGGTTCCAGTGTCGGCATCAGCGTAGCAAAGGACAGGGCGGAGCTGTCACGTTCCGTAGACGATGCTTTCAGATACGCTACAAAGATACTGATCGAGCATGCCATAATCAATCTGCGCGAGATCAACTGCTCGGTATTGGGTGACGAGAACGATGCAGAGGCTTCGGAGTGCGAAGAACCGCTCCACAGCGATGAGATATTGAGCTACGAGGACAAGTATGTATCCAATGCCAAGGGAAGCGGTTCCAAGGGCATGGCCAGCGTATCGAGGAAGATACCTGCCGAGCTGACGCCGGAGAAGCGGGAAGAGGTCAGGAGCATGGCCGTGAAGGCGTTCAAGGCGCTCGGATGCAACGGAGTCGCAAGGATAGACTTCATGATAGACGAGGATACGGGCAAGCTCTACTTCAACGAGATCAACACGATCCCGGGGTCCCTGTCCTTCTATCTGTGGGAACCTCTGGGTGTCCCTTATAAGGAACTGCTCGACAGGATGATCAAGCTCGCGCTCAAGAGGGCAAGAACGGAGGAGGACATCACGTTCTCATTTGATACGAATATACTTAATTCCGCCAGCCTCGGAGGGTCAAAGGGAGGAAAGCTGTAAGATACCTTTATGGCACACTATAACTGTCTTATCGTCGACGATGAAGTTGAACTTACGAAGATGACAGCCGAGTATTTCGGGATGTTCGGCGTGAGTTCCTACGTTGCGAATGACAGGGATTCGTGTCTGGATTTTATGGCGGACAACACGTGCGACGTCGTTCTTCTCGATGTTAATCTCGGAGATCAGAGCGGCTTCGAACTGTGCAAAAAGATCCGTGAGGAATCCGACATTCCGATACTTTTTATCAGTGCGCGCCAGAGCGACGATGATGTACTGATAGCACTCAATATCGGCGGTGATGATTACGTCAAGAAGCCGTATACCTTAAGTGTTCTGCTCGCCAAGGTCAAGGTCATATTGAGGCGCAATCAGGCCGGGGCGCCTTCGGGCGGACAAGCTGCAAAACAGGATCATTCGCCGATGGACCGCGCCACCATGAGCGTTACACTGGACGGCAGGCGAGTACAGCTCAAGGCACGTGAATTCGCGCTTATGGAATACCTCTATGAACACCGCAACACGATAGTTACGAAGAATGAGATATTTGAAGCCGTGTGGGGCGATTCGTTCTACAGTGACGGCACGCTGAACGTTCACATAAGACGTCTCCGCGAGAAGATAGAGAAGGATCCCAATGACCCTCAATACATCAAGACCATCTGGGGCACGGGGTACATTCTGGAGATCGGTGAATGAAGTTCAGATATGTCGTAATCTGCTGGATCGTTCTGATATGTGCCGGGCTCATCCTGGTATTCCGCAGGAGCGAACGGTCCGTGCGCGACATGGTCTATTACAATTCTCAGGTGGAGAAGATAGCGGAGGGCGGCAGTGCGCCTGAGGGCTGCGTGGTGATCAATGTCACCGATGCCGATTATGCTTCGCGTCTTAACGGTTACTACAGGTCCGGTGCACTGGTAATGGACATTGTGCGGGACGGCGTGGTGACGGGTAAGGCCGTATGGAATGATGTCGATGATGATGTTGCGGCTGTCGGGCGCGGGATGACGGTAAGGATGATCGTCGTGTGGGCGGCATTTGCTGCAGCGGGAACGGCACTTCTTATCTTCGTCTATGTCAAATACATCAGGCCGTTCAGAAAGCTCGGCAAGTTCGCGGGCGAGGTGGCCAGGGGCAATCTGGATTTTCCTCTCGCCAAAGGGCGCGGCGATTTTTTCGGCGGGTTCACGGAGAGCTTCGATATCATGCGTGAGGAGCTTAAGAGCGCACGGGCCAAGGAGGCGGAGATGCAGAAGGCCAAGCAGGAGATGCTCGCCGAATTATCCCACGACATAAGGACGCCGCTTGCTACTATAAGCGCCACATGCGAGGTCCTTGAAGTCAAACACCCTTCTCCGGATGTCACGTCGAAGACGGAGGTCATAAGAGCCAAGGCGGCGACGATCGACAGTCTCATCAGCAACATGATGAGCGCATCTCTTGAAGAGGTGTCGGAGCTTAAGGTGGCTCCGTCCGATAACCCTTCACTCATGATCGGTGACATGATCGATAATCTCAAGGCAGCCGGCAATGTAAGGGAGACCGGAAGTGTTCCTGAATGCCTGCTTTATTACGATCCTCTGAGGATGGAACAGGTGATAGACAATATCATTGGCAATTCGCTTAAATACGCGAAGACCGATGTAACGGTTGAATATTCCAAGAATGACAAAGGCATCATCATAAGGATCAGCGATGAGGGCCCCGGCGTTCCGGAAGAAGAATTGTCTTTGCTCACGCAGAAATTCTACCGCGGCACCGGTTCGTCAGGTCTCCCCGGCAGCGGTCTGGGACTGTATCTGGCAGATTACTTCATGAGGAAGATGGAAGGCGAGATCGAATTCCACAACGGACGTGACGGCGGATTCGTCGCGGAGATCTTTGTCAGGAAAGCGT
>CADBNJ010000044.1 GCA_902795955.1 Oscillospiraceae bacterium | reverse complement strand
CGCAGTATACTGCTCAATCTACACCGCAAGGATTGAGCTTTACTCTGCCTACGCAGTATACTGCTCAATCTACGCCGCAAGGATTGAGCTTTACTCTGCCTGCGCAGTATACTGCTCAATCTACACCGCAAGGATTGAGCTTTACTCTGCCTGCGCAGTATACTGCTCAATCTACGCCGCAAGGATTGAGCTTTACTCTGCCTACGCAGTATACTGCTCAATCTACGCCGCAAGGATTGAGCTTTACTCTGCCTACGCAGTATACTGCTCAATGTACGCTGCCAACATTGAGCTCTACTCTGCATGTCCAACTGATTTACCCGCTGTGGTTCCGGGTTTACATAAAATCGTTCACATAAAAATAATCAGCTTTGTGCATGATTCTGTGAATTACGTCATCCCGGGTGTTACCACCCAAATAAAAAGAGGTATCAGCCGATACCCCTCACGTTCAGAAATTACGTCCGTTCCATCCCCAGTCATTGACCGGATGATATGTTACATACACGGCGTCCCCCGGTATTCCTATCCTCCTGTTGAGGATACCGCATATCTGTGAAGTCATCGTATTATAATCAGAAGGCAATGCATTACCATACAGGCTGACAGACACATATGCACCCTTCTGGAGCTTGCGGCCGCCAAGCCACAGATCACAGGAATCCTCGATACCGACCATGAGATATGACTCACTTTTGTTGAGTGTCGTTACCGCCTGTCCCATATCGTTCTTCAACAGTTCCTTTACACTTGCCTCAACAGGCACGGTAATCTTAAGATCTATAAACGGCATATGACACCTCCGAGAATGATTATTATCCTAATCTTAATTCAAACAGGGATGAATATCAATCGAACTATTCCCTTCCTCTCCTCAGCGCCAGCAGCCATGCAGCCACATGCATTGCCTGCTGGAATCCGCCTGATGCAATGAGGGATTCGATGTCAGAAGCGGACAGCTTGACAACTTTGAGGAATTCCGTACGGTCCAGGGATAATCCTGATACTTTGCGGCAGTTGCGCGCCACAAACAGATGAGCATAATTATCCGCGATCGTCGCATTCGACGGCACGGTCAGGAGATGACGCCACTCGTCAGATTCATATCCCGTCTCTTCGCGAAGTTCTCTCTTCGCCGCTTCAAGTGCGTCTTCTGCTGATATATCACTGCTTCCGGCATCTCTGTATTCCCGTCCGTCCCTGCGCTCGATGCCGCCCGCCGGAAATTCTGTCGTAACCTGCTTGATTCCCTGCCTGAACTGTCAGACGCACAGATAATTGCCGTCTTCGTCGGATGCGACTATAACAACATAATCACGTCTGCTGTAGCTGTAATACGGCTCAAATTCACTGCCGTCAGGGAACCTGTATTTGGACTTGCGCAGGTCTATCCATTCGTTCTGAATAATATGCTCTGTCTCTATCTCCTGCCAGATAAGATCTTTGTCGTCGTTCATGCTCACCCCTGTCAGCCGAGAAGCTTTCCGCGCAGTTCCCGGGCATCCGAACAGATGACGGAAGCACCGTGTTCCTTCAGGAATGCATGATCCCTGAAGCCCCAGTCTACGCTTATGACATCGATTCCCGCATTATGCGCAGTGTTGACATCAACATCCGAATCACCCACGTAGCAGCATTCATCAGGCTGTACTCCAAGCTGTTCCATTATCTTAAATACCCCGGTGGGATCGGGCTTGCGCGGTATGGTATCGGACTGAGCCGCGATCGTATCAAGCAATCCGTGCAGGTGCATATCCAGCACTTTGACGGCAGGATCATAAGGTTTATTGGTATTGACTGCAACCTTGATCCCGGATCTCCTCAGATCCTTCAACAGATCAACGATTCCGGGATACGGAACTGTCCTGTCGAGACAGTGTTCAAGGTATGCATCCTTATAATCGGAATGCACCTTGGCTACATCGGACGTTGCACCCTTGACGGCCCGCTCGATGAGCTTGTAAGAACCGTTGCCTATAAAGCTCTTCACTTCTTCTTCGGTAACGGACGCTATCCCGTTCATTTCTAATGCAATGTTAACGGCTCCTGTCAGATCCGCCAATGTCGACAGCAATGTGCCGTCAAGATCAAAAATAACTGCTTTGTATCTCAATCGTTCCTGCCCTTCAGTTCAAACTCGAATGTATCGCGGTAATGAACGTTTTTCTTAAGAGGCAGGGCCGAGATGTTGTTGACCGTACGCTCTATCTCTTTCGAGCAGAAATCGGCAAAGAATTCGCAGAAATCATTGCGCATGAGCTGCTCCTCGTGCAGGTAATCGTTCATCTGTTCGGGAGTGAACGGCAGCACCGTGAAGTCAAATCTCTGCGAACCCGCACGTCTCAGAAGGAATCCGTCTCCGGAAGTGTTCGAGATCTTGACGACCTGCGTGTCGCTGTGACAGCTGTTCTCGGCAGGTCTTGCATATGCGTGATACATCTTATCCGTCTCTGCTGCAAAGAGGCCGATCTTGCTGGCATTCTTACGGTCGTAATATGACTCTCCGGGACCTCTTCCGTACCATGTGCAAACCGTCTCGTCCTTGACCAGCGGGAATCTGATGCCGTACCTGATCATATCGTATTTGGGAGTGAAGTCCAGTGTGACCTTCAGCACATTCGGCCTGCCGATCTCATAATAGAGAATGACATCGCCTTTCATCGCGAAAGACCCGTAGAAAGCCATGAGCCCGAACACACCGTTCTTCATGCTGTATTCGCACCTCTTAAACTCAAGCGAATTCTGGATCTCCTCGTAGTCACTCTCCTTGGAGAATACAGTCTTTGCAAGAACGAAGTTCCTGTCGGTCCTGTCGATATTGGAAGGACACCTGTAGAAGCTCGGCAGGAAGGATCCGTGAAGGAAATTGAAGCCGTCAACGATGATCGCATTGACTGAGCCTTTCCTCCTGGAGAAACCGAACTTGTACTTATCGTTACCCACGAAGATACCGGCCGGTATCTCGCTTACCTGAGTGGGCTCCCTGAGTTCCTCAACACTGAGCTCCTCTTCAACGATACTCTCGCTTAGGGATGAGACCTCAGGCACCGCAAGTTCCTCTTCGATGTCGTCCATCCTGACGGTCATGCCGTCCTCGAGAGGCTTGTCTTCCTCCTCCTTGGGAGCCGGAAGTGCTTTGGTATCTTCAGCCTTCTTATCTGCAAGCTCCGGCTTCTTATCACCGTCCTTGCTTAAAGGCAGAGCCACATCAGAAGCGATCACGACCTGATAGAACGCGATCTCATAGCCCTTGCCTGCATAATACGTATCCTTATCGAGCCTGAGCGTAATATCAAATACCAGCTCATGCGACAGAGCTCCAAGATATATATCAACGAATTCCTTCTTGCCCTGAGCCCATCCGTCTGTCTTGAACCTGTCGAAATCTATCGGGAATCTCAATGTCCTCGTACCATAAGGCTCTATCTCGGAGATTCCGCCTCTTCCTCCCATCAGCTTCTTGCCGCCGAGCAGCACGCGCCACTCCAGCTCGAGATCCTCCGTATATGCGAAAGGATTGGTATTGCGCAGTGTGAGGTTGGTCGGATCACCTTCATTCGGGAATATCTGAACGTCTCTGCACTGCTGCTTGATATCGAGATAGATCGGATGAGGATTACGCAGCACGTCTACGATACCCTGACCGATACTGCTGTCAGCACGGTGCTTGCCTCCGACGAGATCTGCGTGGTGTATCCACTTATAATCCGCGCTGTCATCCGTAAATCTTGTTCTTCCGGGGATAGTCTCGAATAGATTCCTGCCCATCTTGTTCTTGGCGAAGATCTCTTTCCTGTCAAGACAGAGATCCTGCCAGGGTCCGAAGATGGCGCCGGATTCTCCCTCCATCGGCATAATGTCGGATACAGCCTTGTCATAATCGGTATTGCAGTACCAGGGCCTCGTGCCGTCTACCTGGTTCATCCTGCTCTTGACAGACGCTGCTTCAGCGGCATCAAAGTGATAATCCGATATCCCCCACATAATGACCGAAGGATGTGCAGTCATGCTCTCGACGCAGTCGCCGATCACCCTTGGAGTACCCGAGACGATAACATACATTCCGTACTGATCTGCCAGGTCAAGGAGCTCATCGCTAACTGGCATGCCGGCGGAATAAAGGCAGTTGATGCCCGCCTTTTTCATAAGGATGATATCGTGCCTCATCAGGTTGCGCGGAACGGTGATCCCTCCCTTGGAATCGAACTCGTAGTAACGCACAGTCCTGAGGTTCACGCGCCTGTCGTTGATGTTGATCTTATCGTTGACTACCGAGACGCTCCTGAAGCCGATCCTTCTCTTCTTGGCGCATATGATCGCGCCTTCCGAATCGAGAAGTTCGAGTGTCAGATCATACTGTATCGGAGTGGCATCTGACCAGAGTCCGACATCCAGGACCATGTATTCACCTTTGGCCCTCTCAACCGTGTTGGACTTGATGACCCCCTCTATCTCACCCATCTGTTCCCTGATGTCCACAAACGGGAGATTGTAAGTATCGTATTCACGCTTAGCCTCCAGGAGAGACACCTTAACGGAATAAGGCATGTATATATCCGTGTGATTGGTCAGTTCGAAGTCGACCTTGATCATATAATTGCCGCGCGAGATCTTATCTGCTTTGCCTTTGGAAGGCACGGGCAGGGACACATTGGCAATCTCGGTAATATAAGCCTCGGGAAGGTTCTCGAGCCTTACATGAAGATTGTTGATCTCAATAAGCGATTCCTTGACTATGTATACGGGTCTGAATATGCCTGAGAACCCGAAATTCATATAGTCATTGATGATGCGTCCGTTACTGCTCCTGTCATATCTGTACACGGCGATGGACAGGAGATTGACCCCTTCCCTGGCGAAATCAGACAGCAGCAGACGCTTGAACGTATTGACAGCATGCGACTCGGCGACTAACTGTCCGTTGAGATATACGACAAACCTGCCGCATATGCCCGAAGTCTCCAGGTAGATCGCCCTGTCGATATCCTCCGGCGTAAATACAAGCGATGTCCTGTATATTCCCACCGCATCCTCATCGCTCGACGACGACTTCAGAAGGAACTTCCCCCCGATATCCTCGGTCTTCCTCTCGCCGTCGCGCTCAAGCTTCTCCGGATAGTTGTACAGAAGGTAACTGGGCAGACCATAGCCCTCAGTCTGAAGCGTTGACGGGCAGTTGATCAGTTCCCACTCGGAGTCATCGAAAGCCATAGCCTCAAACCCGTAAGGTACCTCGCCCTCATGTGCCGCCATGAAGAACCTCCACGTAGTAAGCACATCAACATACGGCGACTCGACTCTGCCGAACTCCGGCTGCTCCCTGTTTGCAAATATATTGTCAAAGGATTCATATGGCCAAAAGCCTTCATTTGAGTTTTTAAAATCCATAGAACCTCCACTGATGTCGATAAAAATTCATCATTATTTTATCACTTTACCCATGCAATTAAATTTCATAGAGATTACAGATTAACATTTTTAAATATTAATGTATAATAAGCAATTGGTGTAATTTCAAAGCAAAGGAGACAGTTATGAGTATTTTTCTGGGACTGGTCATCATTGCGGCACTTCTGGCTCTGGCTTATGCAGCCGTCAACTTCTATTCGGTAAAGAGACTCGAAGAGGGTACTGACAGAATGAAGGAGATCGCCAAGGAGATCCGTCTTGGTGCAAACACATTCATCAACTACGAGTACAAAATCGTTGCCATGATCGGCGCGATCATCGCTGTAGTACTCGCTATCGTCATCTCATGGCAGGGCGCTTGTGCATTTATCATCGGCGCTGTTATGAGCGCTTCCGCAGGTTATGTCGGCATGAAGATCGCAACCTACGCAAACGTAAGAGTTACAAACACGGCACGCAAGACCAAGAAGCTCAGCGACACGCTCAAAGTCGCTTACAAGGGCGGTTCGGTTATGGGTCTTTGTGTTGCAGGCTTTGCTCTTCTCGGCATCTTCCTCGTATACCTCATCTTCGGATATGGTCTCGGGCAGATCGGCGAATATGCGCAGTACGCTCAGAATGCGGCTGAAGCAGAAGAGCACTTCAAGAACCTCATCGGTCTTGAAGCACCTTTCTCAATGACCATATCATGCTACGCACTCGGATGCTCCGTAATCGCTATGTTCAACCGTGTCGGCGGCGGTATCTACACAAAGGCTGCAGATATGGGCGCTGACCTCGTCGGTAAGACAGAGGCACACCTCCCTGAGGACGATCCGAGGAACCCTGCCACTATCGCAGACAACGTAGGCGACAACGTAGGTGACGTTGCCGGTCTCGGCGCTGACCTCCTTGAGTCATATGTGGGTGCTATCATGTCAGCTGCGATCCTTGCCTGCGAGCTGTTCTCACGTGCAAGCTCTTTCAACGCAGACAACAGCCCCGTATTTCCTTACGGCTCTTCGATACTTGAGAAGCTTCTTCTCTTCCCTCTCGCTTTTGCCGCATGCGGACTTATCGCATGCGTGATCGGTATAGCTTCAACCTTGATCAGGAAGAAGCTCTCCGACAATCCTCACATGGAACTCAATGTATCCACATGGGTATCCGCAGGTGTCACGGCACTGTTCGGACTCGGATTGTCTTATTATTTCTTCAGCAGTGACTCAGCTTCACTCCCCGGGATCGGCTTCAAGCTCGGCTGGGTATCACCCTGGGTCGCAGCAGTTCTCGGTGTTGCAGCCGGCATCATTATCGGTGCGATCGCAGAGTACTACACATCATACGATTACAAGCCCACAAAGAAGCTGGCCAACGCTTCGGTTGACGGTGCAGCCCTCACTATCACAGAGGGACTCGCCCTCGGCATGAAGTCATGTATGGCTCCCTGCTTCGTTTTGGGCGCAGCGATCTTCGGTGCGTACCTTGTAGGCGGTCTCTACGGAATCTCCTGTGCGGCTATCGGAATGCTTTCCTTCGTAGCCACAACGGTATCCGTTGATACTTACGGCCCTATCTCTGACAATGCCGGCGGTATTGCAGAGATGAGCTACCTGGACGAGGATGTGCGTACGATCACAGATACACTCGATTCCGTAGGTAATACAACAGCAGCGATCGGTAAGGGATTCGCAATCGGTTCAGCCGCATTCGCAACGCTGGCCATGATGAACTCATATCTGTATTCGTTCACTGACTCCAGTGTGGCTGCAGGTTCCATCGGACTTAACATCCTGAAGCCTCTCACTCTCGCAGGTGCCGTTGTCGGTGCCGCTCTCCCCTTCTTCTTCTCCGGTATGCTCATCGAAGCAGTTGCCAAGGCAGCTCAGCAGATGGTCGAGGAAGTACGCCGTCAGTTCAGAGAGATCAAGGGTCTTCTCGAAGGCAAGGTTCTCCCTGATACAAAGACATGTATCGCCATCTCTTCACAGGGTGCTCTCAAGGAAATGAGAGTCCCTGCACTCACAGCTCTTATCTTCCCTGTTCTCGCAGGATTCCTGTTCGGAGCCGAGTTCGTCGGAGGCATTCTGCTCGGCGCTACGATCACATCCATCATGCTCGCCATCTTCACAGGTAACGCAGGCGGCGCATGGGACAACGGTAAGAAGTACATCGAGACAGGTGCCATCAAGGGTCACGGCAAGGGTTCCCCCGCTCACGACGCAGCAGTCGTCGGCGATACAGTAGGCGATCCTCTCAAGGACACTGTAGGACCTTCACTCGATATCCTCATCAAGATCATGAGCACGATCTCACTCGTTGCTGTAGCAGTATTCAGCAAGTACAATCTGCTTGACTGGATCGAGAGTCTGTTCTGAGGATCATAAATCAGCTATCAGCTAAATATCTGCT
>CADBNJ010000043.1 GCA_902795955.1 Oscillospiraceae bacterium | reverse complement strand
TGAAGAAGAGATAAATTCATATTATCTGCAGAATCGAAGTGTTAAGGATATCGCTCATTCCCTCAGATCGAGATTGGATGTATATGTAAAAGAGAATTACAACTGATTTGCCATGCTTATCAAGGATATCGCGCATTCGTTACGCTCACGAATAGTACTCTACATTAGTGAAAATGATTTGTAATCTCCGTGTGACAATTTGCACACATGTGGTCATTATAATAATAAATATGGAAAACGAAGATCTTAAGATAAGACAAGCAAGAAGACTGAAGCTCCTCCGCTTCAGGCGTAAGGTGACGGACTGGGGTGTCTCGGCCGGATTTCTCCTGCCCTCTTTTGCAGGAGTTATGCTGTTTTTCTTTGTGCCTTTCGCGATGCTCGTCAAGATGTCGTTCCAGAAGTCGGCAACTAACAGCAGCTTTGCCGGGATAGAGAATTACAGTAAGGTATTGTCCAACGATGCTTTCAAGGAAGCTGCCGGCAATACACTGATATTGTCCGCGATAGCGGTGCCACTGGGTGTTCTGATATCCTTGCTGCTTGCGCTTATTCTCAATTCGAAGATACCTGCCAGGAGTGTATTCCGGAGCATCCTTCTTACACCCATGATGGTTCCTGTTGCATCGATCGTATTGATGTGGCAGGTGTTCTTCAGTTATAACGGCGTGTTGAACGGGTGGATATATCAGCTGTTCGGATCAGAACGTATCGACTGGTTCAAAGATAATTCGGGACAGCTGGTGATAGTATTCCTCTTCCTGTGGAAGAACCTCGGACTTAACATAATACTGTTCCTGTCCGCGCTTAATAATATCCCGCAGGAAGTTATCGAGTCGTCCGTTATGGACGGTGCCGGAGCAGTGAAGAGGTTCTTCTCGATAAGGCTTTTCTATCTCGGGCCTACCGTGTTCTTTGTAGCGATAATGTCGCTGATCAATTCATTCAAGATCTTCCGCGAAGTGTACCTTCTTACGGGTGATTATCCGTACGATAAGCTCTACACGCTGCAGCATTTTATGAATAACAAGTTTACGCATCTTGACTATTCACAGCTGTCCACAGGGGCGGTTATCATGTGCGTCGTGATGGCAGTTATCGTCGGATTGCTGTTCATCCTGGAATCCAGACTTGATTCGGGGACGGAGGAATAGTATGGATACCAAGCTTCGCAATGAGAGGAGAAGACAGGCTGCACTTGCCAGGCGCAATGTGTATATCAAGACGCCTGAGGTGAAATCGTTCTTCAATACTCTGGCACCGGGACAGAGGCAGAAGATCGTATCTGAGGCAAGAAGTGCCAATCAGATGATCCTCAGAAGACGTAATGTCAGGAGACGGGTGTTAACAGCGTTGGGAGTCGGCGTGATCTCTGTGTTCGCATTCCTCGCTCTTGTTCCGATATTCTTCACGTTCCTCAATTCGTTCATGTCATCGTCCGAGATAACGGCTAATTACGGCATAGTCTTCAGCAGCCTTCCCGGCGGTTCTCAGGGCACCGCAGAGTTTATCCAGAGGATGCCGCAGCTGCAGCTTATCCCTCAGCAGGTGTCTATAGAACAGTACAAGAAGCTCCTCTTCATGACTCCTTCATATCTGTTCAGATACTGGAATTCGATAATCCTTACAGTGCCGATCGTGGCAGGTCAGCTTCTCGTGTCGCTTCTCGCGTCCTACAGCTTCATGCGGTACAGACGCAGGAGGAGGGAAGTCCTGTTCTTTCTGTACATCATGCTGATGCTCATGCCATTCCAGGTGACGCTCGTGCCGAATTATCTCATAAGCGACAAGCTCGGCCTTATCGATTCATACTCCTCGATAATCCTGCCCGGCGTATTCTCCACATTCTCAGTATATATCCTCACGAAATACATGCGCCGCATCCCTTCCGCATACATAGATGCCGCTAAGATAGACGGCGCCGGTGAATGGCAGATATTCACGAAGATAGTCCTGCCTAACTGCAAGAGTGCGGTATGTGCCATGGCAATACTGCTCTTTATAGATTACTGGAACATGGTCGAGCAGCCGCTGATCATGTTATCGAACGAAGAAATGAGACCGCTGTCCGTATTCCTGGCGCAGGTCAATACGGATGAGACGGGAATGGCTTTCGCCGCGTGCGCGCTGTATATGGTGCCGCCGTTGCTGGTGTTCCTCAGAGGCGAGGATTATCTCGTTGAGGGCGTGTCGCAGGCCGGTATCAAGTAGGAGGAACTTATGAGTGATAAAGTAAAGAACCGCAAATGGGTGACAAAGTTGATAATAGGGTTCGTGGCAGGACTTCTGCTGCTGACGTTCTTCTCGAATACGATAATGAACCTTTTTATCCCCAAGGTTGCAGGGAAGAGAGCGTCAAGAGCGAACCTGTCGCTGACCAATAATGCGTCGGCTGTAGTTGAACCTGAGACGAGTTATAAGGTGATGAGTATAGCTGGCCGAAGGATAGATCACGTGTCTGTCTCCGACTACGATGAGGTGAAGCAGGGCGATGTATTAATGACGCTGTTCCCCGTAACTGATACAAGCGAACTCGATTCATTGCGGCAGCAGCTGACGGAAATCAAGAGGGAAGACGACTATGCCTCAAGGACGCCGTCGGATACCGATTACGCAACGCTTCGTGCCGGTGTGTCCCAGGCACAGGAATCTCTTAAGGATGCGCGCGAATCATTGAACGAAGCCAGGAACAAGAAAGATACGATCAACAGGGCAAATAAGATAATAGACAAGAACAGTCCCAAGACGGTGGAGCTTACGGCGGAAGTGACTTCTGCGTCTGATACTGTTGAGGATCTGAATAAGAGTATTGATACCGCGAATAGTGAGCTCGAGATAAAGAAGGAAGAATTGAAGGATCTGGAGGAGAAGGCGGCCGGATTCGTTCCGTCATATCCGGAAGAGGTTAATCCGTATGAAGAACAGATCGAGGCAGTCAAGGCAGAGATAGACCTTCTGGAGAAGTCTGTCAGGGAACTTAAGAGTCAGCTCGGTGCGGCACAGGACAGGCTCGAGAAGCTGTCTTCGGAACTGTCTGACTGCAAAGCGGCAATTCAGGAGGCCGAAGCAGCCATCGCAGCAGCGGAGAGCGTGCCTTCCGTATCCTCCGCCAAAGTGACCGTGGAATCGGCCGAGGCAGCACTGTCGTCTGCCCGCAGAACTCTGGACAACACCAGGATCAACGAAGGGATAGCCCGTGACAGGGCACGTGATGCGGCAACAGACCGTAAAATAAAGATCAATAAGCTTGAGACACAGATAAAAGAACTCGAGGACAATTATGCCAAGACGGTAATAACGGCACCTGCCGGCGGACGTGTATACGCATTGACTGCCGGCGACGGTGATACGATGGAAGAGAACAGTGTTGTACTGATCGTTGTTCCGCTGGATACAAAGTATACTGCGACCTTCTGCTTTCCGACGGAACTCGTGGAGAGGCGCATGACGCCTGGGATGCAGCTGTCTTCAGATACGTACTGGCTCGATTCGTGCGAGATCCTGTCGATCAAGCCCGATCCCGAGGCGCCCCGCGAGAACAGGCTCGTGAAGTGTTCGCTGTCGGCTGAGTACATACTGCCGGGAGAGAGCGTCACAGTGTCTCCGGGAAGTTCCAATTCCGATTACGACTGCTGCATCGCATCGAGTGCAGTTAACGAGGATAACGCAGGTACTTTTGTATATCTGATCGACGAGGTAAGATCGCCTTTTGGCAACCGCTACACTGTCAGACGAGTGGATGTTGAAGTGCTTGCGACTGACGGTGCGGTATCGGCATTATCGGGTTCCGGTCTTGATCAGGGAATGATAGTAATAAGAAGCGAGAAAGCGCTGGAAGACGGTCAGAGAGTAAGACTCGAGGATTATACGGGTAAGTGATATGAAGGTTCTTGAGAAAGTTCGTCATGCCAAGTCGGCCGGCGCCCGCATGATCCGCAGGATACCGGCGGCAGTTCTGGTTGTATCTTCTGTTATGCTCCTTGTCAGTATCGTCTGCATCATCTGTCTTGTAAGTTCCAGACCTGAGCGCAGCTGTGCCGAAGTGTGGAGCCAGGGAGGCTCCGTAGCGTACAGGCATATGGCGGTATACGGACGTGGCGGACGCGCATCGGGCGGCAAGTCGCCTGCCTCGGTTCAGGAGTACGGCAAGTGTCTCGGCAAGTCAGATGTGTTCAATGTGCGCAAGTCGCTTCAGGGAATAGTGGATCAGGCGGGCGGCAAAAGGCGCAAAGCATCAGATAACGTGACAGACCCGGAGGGTTGGGAGGATGCGTATTGTTCGTTTGCTGTTGCTGATATCGTATATGATCACGGTGACTCTGAGAACAGCGCCGAGGTATCCGTATATGCAGTAGGCGGCAATTTAAAGGCTTTCCATCCGATGGAGTATCTGTCGGGAGGATTTCTGCCTGTTAAGGCTGTTGATAAGTATCAGATAGTGCTGAACGATGAACTGGCATGGAAGTTCTTTGGTTCGTATGATGTTGTCGGCAGCAGGGTGAATCTCTGGGGGCATGATTATGCGGTAATAGGTGTCGTGAAAGAACACGATGATACACAGTTCCGTGCATATATTTATTATGATTGCCTGGAGGAATACTGTGCCGGTCTTGAAGTCCCCGTGACGCCTGCGGTACTTTGCTATGAAGTCATGCTGCCCGAGATAGTTAAGGGAGAGGCAGTAACCGAATTGAAGAATTCGCTGCCGTCGCAGGATTTCTATGTGGAGAGCATTACCGGGCGGTTCGGATTCGGCCGGGTGTGGGATCACATGATCCCGCCCGGAGAGATGAGTGCCATGCTCCGGGGATATGAACTGCCATACTGGGAGGTGTCAGCCCAGAGGTGTATATCCCGTTTATTTGCATGGGAGGTCATTGGAGTGATAAGTCTGACTGCCATGATCTTTGTTGCAGTGAGTCTCGCTCTGAACAGAAAGAATAAAAGGGATTGAGGCGGGGAATGTTGCAGCATCTGGTAACAGGTGAGGCCGGTCACTACTACTCATCCCACGGGATTCCGCGACAAACAAAAACTTTCGGTTCTTCACGGAACTTGTGGGAATTTGGTTTGAATTCCTGAAGAACCTGAAGGTAGTCAGGTGACATGAATGTCTCTAACTTCCTGCACCGGAATGTTCTTTTTTACAAAATGTAGAGACATTGACCCCGATTGTCTCTACATTCCTGCACCGGTATGTTCTTTTTTACAAAATGTAGAGACATTACCCCCGGATGTATCCGTTTTTATGCTCTGACCGGCTTCCCGTGCGGATTTACGGATACATTACCCCCGGATGTATCCGTTTTTATGCACAAACAGGCTTCCCGTGCGGTTTTACGGATACAGTTCAAAATAGAGAACGGCCGCCCGGACCACCGGCCGCCCGGACCACGGGCCGCCGTTGTTTTACGTTGTTCACAGAATCATGCGCAAGACTGCTTGTTTTTGGTGAACGATTCTGTCTGCGCCGCAGGGATTGAGCTTATGAGCCTATAAAGCTTTTTAATATAATTTAAAAATAATAGTTGACATACCAAACTTTCCGAGTAAAATATACAGTGCACTTTAATGCCGTACTATGCCCTGAAGGCGGTAGAGGTCCGATGATAATGGACGATGGCTTACTTAAGCAACATATATTTTCGGGGTGCATGGTCTGCATTTAGTGTGATACTTTGATATAAAGGCAGGACATTAATGGCTACAAAGCAAGGTATGTGCAAGAACTGCGGTTCTCTGATCATCTTCGATGACAGGAATGAGAATTGCGAATGCATCTTTTGCCATTGCATTTTTCCGGGTGCAGAGGCGGTTCAGATACTTGAGAATCCGGATGATTACACTTTCGCGAATGAGGAGATAGCTGAGTCCTCGGAATCCACACATTATTACGCTACCAAGGTGAACCCCGACATGATCGAGTCCGCTGTGGCGCGTGACAGGGCGATGAAGGCCAAGGAAGATTCCGGGTCTATCAAGCCGTCTGATTTTGAGATCTCGCCCAATGATGTCAAGGCACCGGCGAAGCTTAAGGCTATACTTATCGGTGCGACGGCTTTGCTGATCATCATCATCATTGCGGTTGCTTTCCCGTTCTACAATTCGAGGAAGAAGCTTAAGAATGAGATCTCAGACGGGATTTCCGTTCTCAAGGAGATTGCCAGCGTCGACACATCCGTTGATGAGTCCGGCAACGGGAAGGGGTATATGATCTACGGGCAGTCATGCCAGTACGTTAAGCTCGCCGTTCCTTCACAGATCACAGAAGATAAGTGCAAGCAACTGTTTGAGAAGTATACTGACCTCCGTGCGGAGAAGGCAGGGATCACATCGGATAAGATGAAGGGTGTCACAATGGAGATCTTCGTCAACAACGGAATCTATGAGGTGACAGGAGAAGGCGGAGTTATCAATGTTGTATTTACTGAGGATGCCCCTGTACAGACATCGGCAGCGACAGAAGCAACTACAGCGTCAACTTCAGCGTCAAAGTAACGGGGAGATTATATGTCAACAGATCTTAATTTAGCTATTGAACAGATGAAGCAGAAGGCGGAGAGGAACAATAAGGTCCTCTCATCAAGCGATTTGGATGCGATCTCCAATGATTACGACATCATGCCTGATGACATGGACAGGATCACGAACGAGCTGGAGAAGTCCGGATACAAGATCGAAGATCTGTTCCCGGACGCTCTTGTCCTTGACGGAAGGGAGGACGAGATACCGGTAGATGACTCCGTCAGAATGTATCTCAAGGAGATCGGTAAGATCGAACTTCTCAAGGCAGACGAGGAGAAAGAGCTTGCTTCCAGGATGGCTGAAGGCGACGAGGAAGCCAAGAACAAGCTCATCGAATCCAACCTGAGACTTGTTGTATCTATCGCGAAGAAATACATGAACAGAGGACTGTCTCTGCTCGACCTTATTCAGGAGGGCAATATCGGTCTTATCAAGGCTGTAGACAAGTTCGATTATCAGAAGGGCTTCAAGTTCTCCACATATGCAACATGGTGGATCAGACAGGCTATCACGAGAGCCATCGCCGACCAGGCAAGGACGATCAGGATCCCCGTTCACATGGTCGAGACGATCAACAAGCTTACAAGAATACAGCGTCAGCTGGTCCAGGACCTCGGAAGAGAGCCTACCATAGAGGAACTTGCTGAGAAGATGGGCGGCGAGGCTGCCGGAATGACTCCTGCAAAGATAAGAGAGATCCAGAAGATCTCTCAGGATCCCATCTCCATCGATAAGCCTGTCGGTGAGGAGGAAGACAGCCACCTGGTTGACTTCATCTCCAACGATGAGCTCGCAGCTCCTGAGGAGGAGGTTGCAAGGACACTTCTCAAGGAGGACCTCATGAAGGCTCTGGGAACACTTACAGACCGTGAGCGCAAGGTTATCGAACACAGATTCGGACTTAAGGACGGCGTTCCCATGACTCTCGAGCAGGTTGGACAGAAGCTCGGCGTTACGAGAGAGAGAATCCGTCAGATCGAGGCAAAGGCCATCAGGAAGCTCTCGAGAGCATCAAGTTCAAAGAGGCTCGAGGGGTACACGGATTAATACTGTTTGACAGACTATGGCCCGCGGCAGGAAGTATACATATCACAAAGGCTTTTTGGCAGATAACGCTTTGGATTTTTCAAAGCGTTCATCTTTTATTAAGGAGATTTTGCTCGAGCGCGTCAATCCGTCGAGGATAATCCTTCCGTGCAAGCAGCATTACGGTGTCAGCGCCATCCCCGTCGTCAATGCCGGCGACGAAGTGAAGGTGGGACAGTGTGTTGCCATGCCGCCCAAGGGCAAGTTCTCGCTGGCGGTGCACAGCGGGATCTCCGGCAGGGTCACTTCGATCAGCAACATCAGGATGCCCAACGGAATAGAATGTCCGGCCATAACGATCGTTAATGACATGAAGATGCAGCGCGTCAATTCCATGCGTCATCGCGAAAGCATGAAGCTCGATTCCAAGGATGTCATGGGAATAATCAGCAACGCGGGAATATGCGGACTCGGCGGTGAAGGCATTCCTACCGCGGCCAAGATCGACCGCGCAAGGAACTGCGGCGTAAGAGAACTCCTGGTCAACGGACTTCAGAGCGAGCCTTACGCGACATCTGACCTGATGGTAATGTCCGAATACCCGGGATATGTGGTCAACGGAGCAGGCGCCTGTGCGCGAGCGTGCGGTGCAGGCAAGGTCGTTTTCCTTTTGTCTGAGCGCAGGAAGATGATAATAGAAGTGATAAGCAATGCCATTGAGAATGCCAGAGAAGATTTCTCCGATCTGGAATTTGAGATCAGGCTGTTCAGGGAGAGATTCCCCCAGGGCTACTACAGGCTCGTGGCGAAGGCTCTCTATGATGTTGTCTTAGGACCTGACGAGACACTTGAGAAGAGATGCGGAGCCGTACTGTTCAACTGTTCCACGATGTGTGCATGCTGGGAGGCATTGTCTGAGAATATCCCGCTGATGAACAGGGTAGTAAGTGTAACCGGGGATCTCACCGGCGGACACAACATAATCGTTCCCATTGGAACGCCGGTATCCGAGGTGCTGCCTGACGGCGGCAGGGGCGGCGATACGGCGGGACCTCTGGTATGGGGCAACGCACTTACGGGTATTGCGATAACAGACCCGGAGAATACGCCTATCATCAAGCTGACGAATGCAATAACCGTCATACGCAGGCAGGAGACACCCAGGACGCCGTGCATCCACTGCGGCCTCTGTGCCCAGAACTGCCCGATGGGACTGTCGCCTCATATCATATATGAGATGCTCAAGCAGGGAATGCCCAAAAAGGCTGAAGAGGAAGGCGCCAGAACTTGCATATCCTGCGGGATCTGTTCGTATATCTGCCCTGCGGGAATAAGGCTTACGCAGCGCATTGCCAAGTTTGCGGCGGAGGGCAAGATAATCGGTGAGAATTCACTTCTGCATAATACGAGGTTCAAGTACGACATAGAGGGGATAGGTGATCTGTCTCTCCTTGAGGATTATGTATCGGATATCCCGGATGAGGAGACTTCGGAGGATCCCGATGCAATCGTACTGCCTTTCGACGGGGGGAAGATAGTATGAGCAATATCAGATATCTCTCGCCATTTATACATACTGAGAAGACAGCGCCGTATATCTATCTGACGCATATTGCCGCGCTAATGCCGTGTATTGCGGCTGGCTTTGTATTCTACGGGATATCCGCGATAACGCTGATCGTGGGGTGCGCAGTTGCATTCATGCTGCTGGATAATGCTTTCGGAAGGATGGTAAGAAGGGACGGGATAAGCCGTAATTATACTGATTTCAGCTCGATCGAGGCAGGTGTCATATATGCGTTGCTGCTGCCGCCGGGAACTTCGCTTGTAGTCGCTTTGACGGGAGTATTGTTCGGCTCGTTCGTGGTCAAGCAGTTTTTCGGAGGGGCGGGAAATAATATCCTCAATCCGGCGTGTGTGGCGAGATTGTGCGTTGAGATGATCTTCCCTTCACAGATGTCCAGCTTCAAGGAGCCGCTGACATCATGGTTCGACGTAATGTCGCTTACCGGCAGGACGGACGGAGTCATCAGGGGAGATGATCCCCAGAGTCTCCATATCGTGGAGATAATCACCGGTAATTATGCGGGTTATATCGGAACGGGTTGTGCCCTGCTCATTCTGTGCGCGTGGATATATCTCCTTGTCAAAGGAACGGTAAGAGTGTATGCGCCGTCTTCGTACCTTGTTATGCTGGCGCTTCTGTATCCGTTTATGAGGGAAGGCCTGTCACTTAATTCCGAAGGGTTCAAATCTCTCGGCATCTTCCTTCTGTCTTCGGGAGCGCTGTTCATCGCCGTCTATATGCTCGGAGACTTCACGACGATGCCGTCGAGGATCTTAGGCGGTGTGTTCGCGGGTGTGATCTGCGCGGTCATGACAGCCGTACTCTATGGAAGAGTATCTGATATGTGTGCAGTGTTGGCACCTGTAATGGCGACTAATTTTATGTCCTTTGAGATAGACTTCTTCACAAAAACGATTGCCAGAAGGGGCAAGTTCAATCAGAGGGAGGTGAAGATAACCAAATGAACGGTTCAAGCCTCCGCAGAGTGATCACTGAGATAGTGGTGATATTCATAGTAAGCATTTTTGCCGTAACGGGCGGTATCTATTTGTCCTCCTTCCGCAAGGCTGAGAGGGAGCAGGTGCTGTATATCAGCAAGTTCTCGGATGTGAGCGGGTGTGACAGATATGAGAAACTGACGCCGCCTATACTCGACAACTATAAGGATATCAAAGAAGTATATATAGGGTATGACCGCGACAATGTTCCCAAGTGCTATATTGTCGATGTCAAATGTGCGAATGAGTACGGACAGCAGATGCATGTTCTTGTCGGTATAGATTACGAATCGGCAACTCTGTCAGGCATCAAGCGTATCAATGATGAGGACATACCGGTTCCGATATCTGACGGGCAGTTCACGGCGCTCAAAGAGTCGCTTGCAGATAAGCGGATCCCTGTGGCATTCACGAGCAATACATCAGTGGACGATTCTCCGGCACCCCGCAAGGAGGTTGTCATCAACGGACTTCATGACGGTGTGTATTATGCCCAGTCAGTCTCCAAGGATTCGTCCGGATACATTGATTATGTGGAGATAGAGGTCGAGGCAGGCAGAATAACCAAAGTCCGCTGGGATGCCGTGAACATGGATCCCACAACGGAGATAAGGAGCAAGGCATCACTGTCAGGTGCATACAGCGTATCGGGTCTTGACTGGGCAACACAGTCTTATAACATCTGCCACGCCCTGATCGAGGTTCAGGATCCCAAGCTGCTCAACATGAAGTCCGACGGAACCACGGCAGTTGTCAACGGGGTGACATGCGATATAAGGCAGTTCATCAGGCTGTCGGAGGAGTGTATTGAATATGCTCATTCAGGGTACCGCAAGGCGGATTATTACGCTGATTTTGATGTAGTGCTCGGCAAGCTGATGAGAGGCTCGGCAGAGTCGCTTCATCTGATGAACAAGGATGGATTCATAGTTGTATCTTTTGATAAAAATCTTGCTCCTTTCGAGGTGAAGAACAGCGACGGAGTAGTTGTTGAGCTCAGGTCCATACATGATCTGGCGGAGCGTTACAAGTCCTCCGGCGATGATAAGGATCAGCAGGGAAGCGGGGATAAGGACAAGCCTGATGACGTGGTTCCTGATAATGACACCAAGCCCGACGCCGGTGACGGAGGCGGCTTTGTTGACGGCGGAGAAGACGGTGTCATCGATCCGGACAGTCAGTCTGACAATTCTCTTATAGACAGTGTTGACGACCTTCCGATGAGCGAGATCGCAAGTTATGTAGATCCTGTGCCGGGCGCCGGCCCGGGTTCGCAGCTCGTATTGACCTGTATCAATACATGCTACAAATTCATGAAAGATTATCTTAACTGGCTGGTATAAAGATGATAGAAGAACAGAGAATAAAGGATCTGCCATTTGATGCAGAAGGCGGTGCGGGGTTATACGGACATAAGCCCCATGTAATGCATGTGAGCCCTCCAAGGTATATGACTACCCGGGCATCTTTGTTCCTGGCTTTCGCTGTTATAGGGCTTGGAATGGCGCTGATGACGGACCTTAACATCTTCATCCCGGTAGGCTGTGCTGTTGCCCTGACACTTATATGGTGCCTGACATTCAGGTTCGTTAAGACTCCGGTCATCGCACCTGTCGTTGCTGTTGTCATGACGCTTCCGGAATGTGCGGCCGGGTACTATCTGGATTCCGTGTATCTGGCGTCGAGCCTGTCGGTATTCTCGCTCGGCCTTGTGTCACTGTCGGCCGTCGGTACCGATGATGACAGCGGCAGCAGACCTCATGTCTTCAAGGAGATAACAGTTCCTTTATTCTTTGCGGTCTGCGCTTCCCTGACAGGTTACTATGTCAGTCTCCTGTTCGAGTCGCGGTTCCTCTTTATCGGGATAATCATATCAGTATCTTTCCTGATACTTACCTCGATCATCATATCAAAGTCGTCGGGAAGCCGCTTCTTCTTCACATCAAAGCACCTTACCGAATTCTGGGATATCCCTGTTGCCGAATTCAGCCAGACCAGGATATTCATCATTGCGAAAGCAAAGTTCATAATGACTACATCATTCCTCTTTGCTTCTCTCTACGCGCTGGATCATTTTGTTGCAGGTGACTTCAAAAATCATATGATGCTTCCGGCTTCAATGCTCATCGCATTACCTTTTGTATATATTATCCCGCGCACGGGTAAGGATCACACATCGAGCTTCGGAACAAAGCATTTCATTTATGAAGCATTCATTGCCGCAGCTCTCATCAGCATGTTCTACATCAGGTACGGTGAGGATATGTCCATCTCCAAAATAGTATATGCTTTCCTTCTCCTGAACGGTACGGATATAATCGGAAGTGCTCTGCTCGCTGTTATAAGGCGCCGTCAGATCTTCGTATCGAGGAGCAAATATATAGACGGAACACCCTTCATGATGACCATGTTCGCATTGCTCATCATGCTTGTGGAATGCTGTCTGTATAATGCGGTATAAGGATGGTAATCTGCCGGTGGTAAGGAAGACAGCATCAGTCGTTCTCGCAATTATACTGGCATTATCTGTTATCTCGTGCGGAGAGAGCAGGGAGGCTGTCGCACCTGCGCCATCTGCAATAGAACGTGATGGTGCCGTAGTAAGCTATCTCGGTCCGCGCGGAACGTATACGCAGGAAGCCTGTGAGAGATTCTTCGGTGAAGGTCCTGAACTTGTTCCTTTTGAGACAGTTCCGGATGCCGTGACAGCTCTTGCCGAAGGTGACAGCAATTATGCAGTGATCCCTGTCGAGAACACGATCGGAGGCGCTGTCACAGATTATATTGATACATTGATCTCTAACAGGAGCGTCTCCGTAGTGGGAGAAGTTGAACTCCCTATAAATCAGAATCTTCTCGTTCTTCCCGGAACGGTCCTGTCCGATATCAGGAAGGTCTATTCTCACAAGCAGGGCATTGCACAGGGAAAGGAGTGGCTCTCTGTTAATCTCCCTGAAGCGGAGGTTATAGAAGTATCCAGCACTGCTGAGGGCGCCCGCAGGGTAAGCGAAGAGCAGGACAGGAGCTGTGCCGCCATAGCCTCCGCCGGCTGTGCCGATGTTTACGGTCTCGAGATCCTGGCGCCCGCTATACAGAACAACGGCAATAATGTCACGCGTTTTTATGTGCTGACCAACGGTGAAGCAGGTATATACGGTTCCGGCAGGACAGCATTCATTGCCGGGGGGACGGCAGATGATATGGCGGTGCTTGCCGCAGATCTCAAGAAGCAGGGAATAACCCTGATCGCTGTTCATGACAGACCTCTTAAGACACAGCTCGGTCAGTACAGCTTCCTTGTCGAATGTTCCTATATATCCGGTGATACATTCGCACGTGTAACAGGGAACAGTTCCATGAGTATCAGGAATCTTGGCAGTTTTGACGTCAAATGATACTTGATGCCGGTCGTCTGACGCTGCCGGGGTAACCATCAGCTGACGGCTGCAGGAAAAAGGTAAGTCGAGAAAAGGGGATCAGCGTAAAAGAACCCGCAAAAGGAACACCCGGGGTGGCCCTTTTGGGTGTTCTTTTGACCGGATAAGCATAAAATAACCCGTAAAAGGAACACCCGGGGTGCCCCTTTTGGGTGTCATTCCGGCCGGATCAGCGTAAAATAACCCGCAAAAGGAACACCCGGGGTGGCCCTATTGGGTGTTCTTTTGACCGGA
>CADBNJ010000042.1 GCA_902795955.1 Oscillospiraceae bacterium | reverse complement strand
TGTCCATGAATCCGCACTTTTCTTAAGAGCAGCAATATCGGCATCTGCCTTATTCCTGACAATGGCGACCTTGTTGCCTCCGCCGCCCAGAGTGTCCTTCATAACGAATGAATCGGGAAGATCGTTCCAGGAGATACCGGATACAGACTCATATACTCCGTAACACGGGATCAGAATGCTTTCCAGGTCCTTCGAAACAACATATTCTCTGACATCATACTTATCAACGCACTGAACCATCAAAGGATTACGGTAATTCAGCTTATACCATTGTACTTTCTCCGTGTATCTCTTGGGATCCTTCAGATTCAGCTTCCTGCCGAATTTGATCCGGTACTGGATCTTAAGCATAGATTTATCGGGAATGACAGACAACATTCTCAGTATTTTTGCTCTGGCAGAGCGGGTCTTAAATATTCTCTTATAATTCATTTACTGCCCTATCTCCTCCAAATACTTCTTCACAACGATCTGCCTGCTGAATTCCTTCTCAACTTTGGCTCTGCCGGCAAGGCCCATGGCTTTACGTTCTTCCCAAGACAGACTAAGGAATCTCTCAACCTTCTCGATCAGATCCTGACTGTCTCTCTGCTTAACTACAAAGCCATTAACGCCGTCATCCACTATCTCGCCGCAGCCGGGACGGTCCGTCGTTATGATCGGTCTGCCAAGCGAGCAGCTCTCCAGAAGAACGTTATTCATGCCCTCGGGATAGAATGAAGGCAGAACCGTGCAGGAGGAAATCTTGTGAACAACAGTAACATCGGGGATCCTGCCGTGATAGATGACATTGCCCTCCTCAACTTCCTTCTTGATCCTGTCCTCATATGCAGGAGTACAGTTACCGCAGATATGGAATACCGTATTCGGATACTTGGCACGGATCGCATGCACCATATCCAGGTACTGCTCTATTCCCTTCTGCTTTACGATCCTTGCGATAAACACGAAATGTATCTCATCACCCCCGGGATAGTCAAGAACACTGTACCTGTCCAGATTAACTCCGGAGCCGGGGATCAGCTCATGAGGTCCCTTGACGACACGTTCTCTCTCCAGCAGTTCCATGTCAGCACGGTTCTGGAAGAAAACCTTTTTTGCTTTTCTTAATCCGTAGCGGTAAAGCCTGATAGTTATAAACTTCAGCAGACCTCCGTTCTCAATGGCAGGACCTACGCCGGTTACATTAGCAATATACGGGATCTTCAGAGAAGCACATGCCATGCCCACGTAAACATTGGGCTTTACCGTATAGGTAAGCACAACATCGGGCTTCTTCTCCTTAAGGATCTTCTTATATTTGGATACCAGCTTCATCTCTTTAAGAGGGTTTGTTCCATGACGCTCCAGCGGAGTCTCGATCACTTCGCATCCCAGGTTGATCAGATCATCCACATGGGCTGTCCTTGAACCGAGGACTATGACTTTGTTATCCTTGACGAGGGTCTCGAGGAGTTCCTGACGGAATTCGTACAATCAGCCTGTTACGTTGCTGGCAATCAAAATTGTCTTCATATTACTGTCTCTAAATCTGTTATTCTTAATATTCTCCGCTTGCTTCCGCGCCGGGAGACAATTCCCGGGCTTAGTGTTTATCAGCGTTCATGCTCCGTTAACGCGCGCAGCGGCGACGATTAAAGGCAACACAAACCAACACCTGCACACAGCAAGCCACGGTAATTGTAGCATATCCAAATGTCATTGTCTTTTTACATTTATGTAAATAGAGGAGACTGCTGACTTTTTTTATTTGTATAAAATGAGACTATGAGAGATATTGCATTTTCGTGAAGGCTCAGAGCAAACAAACGCCCGCAAGCTGATTTGCTCGCTACAGTCCTCGGTTTTGTTGCTCGCGTTGTGCTATGCAGTATTGGCAGGGAACCGTCCCGGCACCAAAACCTGTGGAAGTCCGCTCGCAAACAGCTGCGGGCACCACAAGGGTGACTTGAGTGCCTGAGGCGGCCGATCAACCAGCCCGCAGCCCTCAATCATCCATCTCTTCGATATTCACGGCGTCCGCCAGCCTTTGGTCCCAGTTGGTGAAGAGCCACCCAGCAGGTCTCATTCCCGCAATGATCAGGGCGATCACCACGCTTGCCATATAAGCTGTCAGGCCGCCGGCGTAATACAGGAAATCAATGTGTCCTGCTGCGAGGAACAGGACGAGCAGATAATAGACCGGGTTCATGAATATGTAGATAAGACCTGATATCGAGGAATCCAGATGAACAACGCGGTTGCCGTTCATGATGGGGATCGAGAGTGCCAGGCAGCAGATGCCGAATGCCATGATGCCGAAGCCCAGCATATGACCCTGGTAGATGAGCAGACCGGTGCGCCCGAGGATGAACATCTCGAGTATCACAAGGCCGCCGCCGATCACAAACATGGCGATATACACCCACTTGCGAAGGTTGAGGAGCGTGTCCTTATGCTCACGGATGAACCTGCCGAGGAGCAG
>CADBNJ010000041.1 GCA_902795955.1 Oscillospiraceae bacterium | reverse complement strand
CCCGCGACAGAAGATGAGACACCGTCTGATCCGACTGAACCTGCAGATCCGACGGCACCGGCAGACCCCACTTCAACCGCAGAACCCGCATTCCCGTCATTCAATCCGGACAGCTTTGATTACGAGGAATACCTTAAGATGCTCGAGAAGCTCAACAAAGGCGGTTCCGGCTTTGATCTGAGCAATTTCTCATCGATCGGCGGGCTCCCATCCGGATTGAATTACGGTGACATAGCATCAGCATACGGAATGTCGGGAACAGGGACGAATTCATACACTGACACTGTTGTAATGAATATTGCCAGGACCGATAATGTCAAAATATCGATAATGGTCAATGAACTGGATATCCTTTCGGTAAGAGAAGGGCAAAAGGCAACGATAACCCTGGATGCAGTTCCCGATAAGACCTTCGAAGGCACGATATCCAAAGTTGCACAGACAGCCGAAGCTTCTGAAGGTATGGCAAATTACAAGGTGGACATCCTTATTCCGATGGATAGTCAGATGAGGATCGGAATGACTGCAAATGCATCGATAGTCATCAATAATGCTGAGAACATCCTTCTCCTTCCCATGAAGGCTCTTCAGCAGAAGGGGGATCAGCTCTTCGTGTACAGGAGCTGCGATGAGAACGGCGTACTTAAGGATGAGCAGATTGTTACCACCGGTATGTCTGATTCGAATAATGTTGAGATCGTGTCGGGACTCAAGGAGGGAGATGTTGTTTATTTTGCCGACAATTCCTCCAACCCCCTGATGCAGTACATGGCGGAAGCAGAAAGCGGAGAGGCACCGCAGTGATAGTACTCAACAATGTATCCAAGATATACCATATGGGAGATGAGATAGTCAGAGCCCTTGACGGTGTCAGTATCCACATCTCGCGAGGTGAGTTCGTCAGCATAATAGGACCTTCCGGATCCGGTAAATCGACGCTGATGAATATAATCGGATGCCTGGATACTGCCGACTCCGGTGAGTATTATCTGGACGGACTGTCGATAAAGAGATACACGGAAAAGTCTCTGGCCATGATCCGCAGTGAGAAGATCGGATTTGTCTTTCAGAATTTCAACCTGATCAACACCATGACTGCGGAAGAGAATGTGGAGCTGCCTCTCATATATCAGGGCGTGGGGTCTGCGGAACGCAAGGCACGCGTCACTGAGGCACTGGAGAAGGTAGATCTGTACGGCAGACGCAAACATACGCCCAATCAGATGAGCGGAGGACAGCAGCAGAGGGTTGCAATAGCACGGGCTATGGCTGCCAGACCTTCCATCATCCTTGCCGATGAACCTACCGGTAATCTCGATCAGGCGACCGGCAGGCAGATCATGAGTTTGTTTAAGGAGCTTCATGAACAGGGCAATACCATCGTTCTCATTACCCATGATGAGCATGTTGCCAAGCAGGCTGACAGGAGCATTGAGATAATGGACGGCAGAGTCAGAGAAGACAGGGAAGGGAGGAAGGACGTCAATGATCATTCAGTCGATCAAGATGGCGCTCAAGTCGCTGAGATCTAATAAACTGAGAACTTTCCTTACAATGCTGGGTATTATTATCGGCGTCTTCTCTCTCGTGGTTCTTGTCTCTCTTGTGTCGGGAGCCTCGGATACGATCACCGATTCCATCAACAGCATGGGCATCGATAAGGTCAATGTGAGTATTCTCGACAGGGGCAGTACAAGCAAGAAACTGACGATAGCTGATATTAAGGCTCTTCCCGGCAGCCTTCAGAATGTCGGGATCGCTGCCCCTGAAGTCAATTCGGTAGTGGCGGGTTCGACTAAGACTTCATCGAGAGCAGTATCCATTTACGGAACAACACCGGATTATCAGACAATACAGGGGCTCAAGGTGAAGTATGGGCGCTTCATCATGGCTCCTGACTGCACTAACAGTACAAATGTAGTTGTTCTTGACAGCAAGACGGCAATGGAGTTCTTCGGCCGCGAAGACTGCATCGGGGAGATAATGAACCTGGACGGCCGGAGATTCGAAGTGATCGGCGTGCTGGACAGCGGGGAGCAGCAGGGCAATATGCTGGCACTCCTCATGCGCGCCGGTTACTCTGCATATGTTCCCTACGATTCATTTATCAGATTTCCCGGTGCGGCAGGCGTGAACATAGACAATTTCTGTGTGAATGCCGTTCATGGCAAGAGCAGGGAGGCTCAGAAGGAGATAAAGGAGCTGCTGCTGTCGCGCCATTATGATGAGGAATCATTCTTCATCTTCAGCCAGAGTGAGATTACGGATGCAATGGGCAAGGTGACTTCCACCCTGTCTGTGCTTCTGGGAGGCATTGCTGCAATATCTCTGCTCGTCGGCGGTATCGGCATCATGAACATCATGCTCGTGTCGGTAACGGAGAGGACCAGAGAGATCGGTATCCGCAAGGCGATCGGTGCCCGTCCCGGCGTGATCAGACTTCAGTTCCTCATTGAAGCCGTGACTCTGAGTATCGTAGGATGTCTTATCGGGGTCGGACTGTCCTGGATAGCGATACAGATAATCAACATCATAGGCAATGTCAGCTTCGGTCTGTCTGTGCCGGTAATAATAGTGTCTGCCATATTCTCAAGCGGTGTGGGTATCATCTTCGGATTGTATCCTGCACATAAAGCAGCCAGGATGAAGCCGATCGATGCACTTCGTTTCAGCTGATTTTAAATTGTGATAGATATTTTACAAAT
>CADBNJ010000040.1 GCA_902795955.1 Oscillospiraceae bacterium | reverse complement strand
GTCAGCGATGCGGGCTTTGTATCTTTGAGCAAGGCTGAGTCGGCAGGTGAGTTCATTACGAAGGAGACGGCAGGTGCCGCCGGCGGACTCCTCTTCGGAGCCGGTGCTGCAGAATCTTTAAGTATCCCTGTCGTTAACCAGCCGGCATCCACTGATAACGGCATTGAAGTGAGCAGTGAGATCAAGATACCGGATGAACAGATAGAATTCCTCGACAGCTCCGTACCGGAGAAGGCAAAAGAGGTGCAGATAACTCCCGAGCAGTTGTTCAAGTCATCACTTGACAATACCAAGGATCAGCCCAAGGAGGAGGTGAAGACAGCTCCCATGGAAGAATCTGAAACAAAGATGGAGACGATCTCCGTATCGGCATTTACTCCGGAGACATCAACTGACGATGAGCCTACAAAGCCGATAACGAATCTTGATGCGTCTGTATTCAGCGGTCTCAAGGAGGGTGGTATCCTGGCTCAGGCGATCAAGAGTTCAACAGCGGGTACCGCTGCCGAAGCAACTGAGACTGCTCCCGGGATCCTTGAAGAGATCAAGATCGATGAGACCCCCGTGGTTGTTGCCGGGGCTGCTGCAGATGCAGCGCCTGAGGCTCCCGCAGAGACACCGGTGGAGATCCCCGTTGAAGTCCCTGTTGAAGCACCTGTTGAAGCTCCTGTTGAGATCAAGGAGGAGACAGTACCTCCGGAGATCATCAATAAGCCTGAAGAGATCGTTTTTGAGGCTGAGGATGAGGGCAACAAGTTCTTTGATGTTCCTACAGAGGAGAGCTTCAATCCCTACAGTGCCGGTGACCCTGAAGAGATGAAGAATGCAGCACCGCTCGTGTTCGGCGATGACGGTTCGGCAGCTCAGGAAGTTCCCGTCGAGACTGAAGTTAACGAAGAGGTATCTGAGATACCTGTTCCCGAGTTTGAGATAGACAGCCCCAAGCCGGAGATCACAGAGGAAGATAAGCTCAATGTGGATTTCCCGGAGACTGTCAAGGAAGAGCCCGTTGTTCAGGAGGAAGTCAAGGAAGAGTTCAAGCTTCCGTTCGCAAACGATGTTGAGACTGTAGGCAATCCCGAACCGGTGGAAGCTGTTCCGGCAATGCCCGAGTATGATGCCAATGTATTTGATACTCCGGTGAATGCTATTAATTCGGAAGAGCCTATTACTGCGGATACTCCCGATACTTATGCATACGGCGAATACGAGGAGGCCGCAGCAGCTGCTCCCGCAGAAGGTGACATGTTCACGGCAGGTGCCGTCGCTCCTCAGGAGGAACCGCCCTACCAGCCTTTCGGCGGTGAGGTGTTCGCGACAGAGGATCAGGCAAGATATGAAGTCAACGATGCACAGCAGGTCCAGTCAGGTGCTTATGCATATGATCCTGCTCAGGAAACGGCAGCACAGCCCGTATCCTCCTCATCATCGTCCGCGGGATCTGCGGATGATGCCTGGATCATGGATCTTCTCGGTGTTGATGACGATTACACGAGAGACGAGATCCCCGATGCCGGCAACTTTGTTGCAGGCGGTGCGGCACAGGCTCCGAACAACAGCCGCGGTGATTCCTACAATTCAGGTTCTGCCGGACCTAATGGCGGAAGACCTCAGCAGAGGAGACCTTCAGGCGGGCATCCTTCCGGAGGCGGCAGAGGCAACGGCGGCAAGCGCAACTTCCATCTGAACCGCAACGGATATATCTTCATAGCATTTGTTGTACTGCTCCTTATCTGCCTTATCATCATGATCTCGCTGATACTGAAGTCATGCAACAACAAGAAGACGAGTGAATCCTCTGCTTCATCTTCCAACGGTGATGCAGTGATCATCAATCCTACCGGTGATGCATCCGATGCATCAGGTGATACCCAGAATACCGGAAGCACGGAGCCCGGCACATCCGATCAGTCGTCCGCAACGGAGACAACGGCTAATCAGGATCCCAGCGCACCTATCGCAAGCTTCCAGTTCTCTGATTATGTCGGTTTCAGAACATGGTGGGATCTCTTCAACTATGTTTACAACATCCAGCTGTCTAATTTCAACGATCCGAGGATCCAGAAGATCAGAGAATACAACAGACTGCCTGATGACTACACTCCGGGATCCGGCGATACGATCCTTCTGCCTCCGCCGGGTGTGCTTGACGGTTCGATACCGATAACATTCATTCCGGGTGAGACACAGGCTGCCGGGGGCGAGTCCCAGCAGACGACGCAGTCACAGCAGGACAGCACGGCTAACGGCAATATCCGGACAAACTGATAGCTTAAGATATTTGTAAGTATTACAGGGGGTTGTCTCAATTTGTGAGACAGCCCCTGTGTTTTTATTCTTCACGGAATTTATGGGGCATGTGCAGATGGTATGAACGGCCGTAAGTTCTGGGGTCATACCAAGTGCCCGGAATTCAATGATCAGTATGACAGAATTGAGTTCTGCAGGAGGTCTTGTCATACCAAAAGCGCCTCAAATGGTAAAATGGTATGACGGGCGTAAAAGTCAACTTCAAAATGTCGGATTTCACCTCATCATTTGAATGTTCGAATGACATAAACTATTCGGCACCGACATATTTCCGCAAATTCCGTGTGGAACGGAAAAACTAACGGAACAAAAACTTCGCGCATGCCCGGATCACTTGCAGGATTGGATGTTCTTAAAAGTAAATTGGTGTATAATATACCGCGACAAATGCAGAGGGACAGGTTAATGAAGCTTAAGTACAGGAATTCATACAATTGTATAATTGCTTTCGCGCTGACTTTTGCGCTGCTCCTTACAGCGTGCGCCGTAAACGGTCTGGCACCTTTTGGCGGCAAGACATGGGGGAGCAGTGAGGAGTACGATACCGTCGCATATATCAAAGCGGTGCTGGAGGGAAGGCAGAAGGTCTTCTATTCTTTCTCGGGCAGTGCCGGAAGCGGCGTGTTCTACAGGATAAGCGAGATGATCTTCTCGCCGTTCAACCTTATAATGGCGCTGCTCCCGTCCTCTGATTTCAATTCTTCGTACGATATCTTCATGATAATAAGGATATCTCTTGCATCAGCCGCATTTGCCGCGTACGTTAACTACAGATATTTCAACGTTGACGTACAGAAGAAGGACAAGCAGTATCTCAGACATATCTCCTGCACGGCAGTATCGGTGCTCTACGCCCTGTCAGGCTCTGTCATGACCGGGGGATTTATTACTGTTACGGGGCTTATCTTCCTGCCGCTGATCCTTCTCGGAGTCCATAAGATCACGACGGATAAAGGGGCGCAGATGCTCATCATACCGCTTCTGCTGAATATGATCATCAACTGGTATACAGGCATTGCCAATGCTGCCGTTGCGGTAATCTGGTTTATCTTTGAGATTGCTTTCGGGATTACGGGAAGTGAAGGATTCGTCAAGCAGGGAGACATCAGGGCGATACTCTCCAGAGCGGCAAGGTTTATATTATCGCTGGGACTTGCTCTCAGCACGAGTTCATTTGTATGGTACACGACATATAAGCTGCTGCCCGCTGCGGCGGTGCCCGGCACACAGACGGTTACATCGGGGATCCCCGGGATAGGGGTCATCATCTTGGGTCTTCTGTCGCTTCTTGTATATCTCTGCCTGACTAACAGCAACTACAGGACGAAGATAGTGATCTTTATCTTCACGGGAGCCCTGACGGCGCTGGTAATGATCCCTGACGTGTCATCATATCTTGCCGGAGCGGGCAGACTGGATCCCGGTATCAGACCGCTTAAGTACATTCTGTCTTTCCTCATGGCATTCCTGTTCAGTCAGATGTTCCTCTCCAGGAATAATTACAGCAAAAGGCCGTTTGTTCTTGAGACGGCGGCATCTGTTACAGGCATCCTGCTCATAGTCCAGCTGGTCACAGGCGTGTTTGTTCCGATGAATAAGACATTTGCAGGTGAGGCTGTATCGTACGATTATGATCATCAGGCGGATGTGGAGAAGACGATGATAAATGCCGTGAAGGAGCTTGATAAGGGTACATACAGGATAGGATTTGTCAGTGAGGATCTCAAGGAGGTAACGCTCCTGTCGTCTTCGGATGATTATATTTATTTCAATTTGCCCTCCGACAGGATAGATCAGGCAGGCGACATCATCGCATCAATTTATCCCTACGGCGTAAAGTATCTTGTCTCAAAGGCTGATCTTACGAGCATTACGGGCGGCGGTGAGCCTTTGGGCGAGTATGAGGGAATGAGGGTCTATTACAATCCATACAGCCCGACGCTTGCATTCCTCTATGACGGATCTTATTTCGATGCCAAGTTCAGGGAGAGTGATCCGGAGCAGAGGATACTCATTGCGAATTCGGCGCGTGAGCACATTCCCTCGGGTCTCAATGTCAAAGCTGACGATATCAAATTCTCTTCGGCTTCTTCTGAGGCCGGTGCGCGATTATTCATATCCGTTCCGGTAGATCCCAACATGACGGTAATGCTTAACGGCTCAAGGATATCGCCCTCCTTCTATTCGGGAAAGTTCTATTCGGTCGACCTTCAGGCCGGTCAGAATACCGTAACGATGGATTATCAGCCGGAGTTCTGGGATATGGTCATAATGATATCCTTCGTGTCCCTGCTGGTGCTCGTATTATTCATTTTTATCGAGAATTTCTATGATATGCACTACCCTCATTGATAAAAGGGTAGTATAATTCTTAATCGACATTATTTGCAGACGAGGAGATATTTAGGATGAAAGAACTCTCAGCACTCATGGGTTACAGAGAATCGATCAAGGTGCTCGATGCAACTTTGAGAGACGGCGGTCTTTGCAATGACTTCTTCTTCAAGGATGAATTTGTAAAGGCTCTTTATATGGCCAATCTTCGTGCAGGCGTTGATTATATGGAAGTAGGCTACCGTGCTGACAAGACCATGTTCGATCCCGACAAGTTCGGAAGATGGAAGTTCTCAAGTGACGATGATATCCTCTCTGTCATAGGTGACAACAAGGATACGGGACTTAAGCTGTCCATAATGGCTGATGTCGGAAGATGCAATTACAAGGAAGACATCAGACCGAGATCAGAGAGCCCTCTTGATCTGATAAGAGTTGCCACATATGTTCATACAATTCCCGAGTGCTGTGCCATGATCGATGATGCCAAGAAGAAGGGATATGAAGTAAGCTGCAATATCATGGCGATCTCCAATGCAGGCGAGAAGGATATCCGCTGCGCGCTTGACATGATATTCAGGACCGATGTTGACTGTGTATATATAGTTGACAGCTTCGGCTCGCTCTATCCTGAACAGATACAGAGGATCGCATCTATCTATACCGAATATGCAACAAAGTTCGGCAAGAATGTAGGCATACATGCCCACAATAACCAGCAGATGGCCTTCGCCAACACGATCGAAGCCGTAGGTGACGGTGTCGACTGGATCGACGCAACTTACCTCGGCATGGGAAGAGGTGCCGGCAACTGTTCAATGGAGAATGTGATCGGCTTCCTCAGGAATCCCAAGTACAATCTCTATCCCGTTATCAAGTTCATCGAAGAGTATATGGAGCCTTTGAAGGCTGAAGGCGTTAAGTGGGGTTATGACATACAGTACCTTCTGTCAGGTCTGTTCAATCAGCACCCGAGAGATGCGATCAGGTATACTAACGAGAACAGGACTGATCTTACTAATTTCTACAAAGAGATAACGGCTCAGGATATCTGAGACGGTGGTGTAAAAACCTGCCTTTAGATGTATAATTACTCTGTATAATTGTGTTCAAAAGGAGCGGAGTGAAGATGCAATCTGAAGAGAAACGCACCGGCAGCAGGATAATACTCCCCAAATGGCTGACGGACAAATCCGTATTTCAGCAGAATGTCGCCTTTGAGATATCGGGCACGGCCCCGGCGATGGCGACTGTGACTTTCGAGATAGTTAAGTACCCGACTGACGGCAGAAGGATCTCCAAGCTCGATACAGATTACGGTATCATCCTGAGCCGCGAGACCACATCAGGCCAGAAGGGTGAATTCAAGTTCACGGTGCCGGCGTACAAAGCATCTGCCGATGCCTATACATTCATATTCAAGTGCATGTCGGAAGAACTGCAGATCACCGATGTCAGATGCGGTGATGTGTGGGTTTTCCTCGGATCCGAGTTCCTGTCGGTTCCGATGAAGGATGCAAATGCTCCCTCCGCGCCGCTCAAGAGACATGTAATGAGCTATCTGAGGTTCTATCTGCCTTCCTGCGGCGACAGGAAGGAATCCAAGTGGATCAAGATCACCGATACTAAGGCATTGTCCGATGTATCCTCCACCGCATTCTCATTTGCATATTCACTGTCCAACCAGATCTCGTATCCCGTGGCTGTCATCGATCTCGCACAGGCCGACTCCACCATTGTGAACTGGATATCATCCGAGACTGCTGATTCGATGGTGGCGGTGAAGGATTACCTGGAGAGCACCGGTCTTTATCTCGATGAGGAGAGATACCGGAAGCTCATCGAGATCGATAAGAGACAGAGCGATGAGGAACAGCTTGAGGAAGATATCAAGGAGGGCAAGGAGCTTCTTGACTTCGACCTTGAGAAAGACAAGGAACTCAAGGAACTCAAGGGCGAAGCAAGTGACGAGGAGGTGATCAAGGAGGCATCTTCGATAGATTTCCCCTCAACTGATGACAGCGCACTCAAGAGCGCCAAGGAGGGCGAGACCGCGCTCCGTGCAAGCGCTGCCAAGATGCTCGATTTTGATATGCTGCCGAAGGTAAAGGCAGAGCCGGAGAAGAAGGATAAGGAAGAGGAGGAAGACAAATACATCGAGGCGGATCTCCGCATGAGCCTTCTCTATAACAACCTTCTCGAGCCTCTCAAGGGCGTGGCAGTAAGAGGATTCTGTTTCTCTCCCAACCGCAAGGAACTTCAGTTCGACAGATATGACCTGCTGCTCATGGGACTCATGACATCACTGGCATTTACGTTCGAACCGTCGGTGGTCTATGATGATTCGCTGATGCCTTCGATCATATTTGTAGCCATGCATCCGGATAATGTGGATTTCGACGAGCCTTACGCCGTCCTCGAGTTCAATGAGGCAATACAGGCATTCATGAATAAGCTCGATATGAAGTCGGGACTCATATCCGCCCATGATCTGCTGCTGCCGGATAAGACGGTAAGCTTTACGATAGGGCAGAGAATGGCAATAGCAGCGCTGGGAACACATTTTACGCCTAAGCTCCCAACATCATGTCCTCAGCTGACGGGTGTTGAGAAGACGGGCAATAAGCTGATCCTCCAATTCGATAATCTTGCCGACGGCTTAAGGCTTGCAGACGGTACGAGCGAGCTCCTCGGATTCGCCGTATGCGGACCCGACAGGGTATTCTACCCGGCAAGCGCGAGGATACTCCACGGAGTGCGCGTAATGGTGTGGGCAGACGAGATAGAGGATCCCGTAAGCGTCACATACGGATTCAGCCCGATACCCCACGAAGCCACATTCCGCAATCTGTCGGATCTTCCCGTACTGCCGTTCCGGTTCGATAAGAGGGCTGCTTATTATTGCCCCGATATCTCTTTCGCGACATGTGACAAGCTTCAGTTCATCGGGAAGAAAGACAAGGATTCAGCCTTTGAGAAGCTCGATATATTCAGGACATTCAAGGGCAACGGAGTCATCACTTCAGAGCCGATGAACAAGACCAAAGGAGCGGCATCGCTTCACATCAGATACGAGACAGACAAGTCGCTGTACGGATTTGAGCCCGTTCTTACATATGCGTCGCTCTTCGCTCCCATTGAGATAAGGGGCAGGAAGAAGCTGATGGTTGACGTGTTCAATCCCGAGCAGAGAAGGAAGAGACTGTTTATCGAGAATTTCGGTGAATGTGACATAAGACAGGAACTTACATGGCAGACTCTGACCTTTGAGTATAAGGGAGAGGACCATATCTCGCTGGAGAGTATGCAGTTCCAGATCACCGACCAGGAGCGTGCCGGCGAGATCTATATCGATAATATCAGGTTCGTCTGATAAGCATGCGGGAGGTCATCAGAGGTTAATATGTTCAACGATCTTTTGCCTGCAATCGAGAACGGTATCCTGGATTCATCCGGGTCGGTGCCCGTTGTTTTTGAAGGCATCGAGCATGTCCTGGAGAAGTCGACCCCCGTATCGGAATCGAGCATGCACGATACGCATGAACTCCTTTATCTGAGGAGCGGCGAGATCGAGTTCCGCATCGAGGGCAAGTTCTTCACGCTTCGCAAGGGGGATACTGTCATCATAAGGCCTCACATGGAGCATGCGCTCAAGGTGACCTCCAAGCAGGCTGATATGCTGATACTCTACTTCGGATTCCTTCCTGACGCGGAGGCGGTTGCCGAGATGGCAAGTGAGAATGACAAGAACTCCGGAGTTCCTGATGACACGAAGAAGACCGGCCCCAGGATCAGGCTCCCGAAGCTCGCACAGACTTCTCTGGAGAGCTTCATGCAGTTTGCAACGGAGGGCGAGGAGAGCATGTCCAAAGACCCGTTCTTTATCGTGTCCGGCAATTATAAGCATGATGTTGCATCTGTTGCCGAGATGATAATAGATGAGAAGTCCGATGACAGGCAGTCCAAGGACCTGATGCTCCAGCTGCTTACGGTGGAGCTGATGATAATATTGTCCAGGACGATGAGGAGCGAGTGGGAGGAATCCCTCAGAGTGAAGAACGGCAAGGCAAAGGAACTCGTTCTGATAGCAAAGAATTACATGGATACCGACTATGACAGAGGCATCACGGTAAATGATGCCGCATCGTACGTATTCCTGAGTCAGGGATATTTCACGAGAGCGTTCAAGGATGAGATAGGCGTAAGCCCGATGAACTATCTGATGAATGTCAGGATCAATAAGGCGTGTGAACTGCTCGGCAATGAAGATATCAAGGTGTCTGCCATTGCCACATCCGTAGGGTTTGCCAGCGCACAGAGGTTCAATGTCGCATTCAAGAAATACAAGGGGGTAACCCCTATGGAATACCGCAAGAGCATAAAAAGATCCGGAAGGAGCAGAAGTAAGAACTGATGTATGATTATTTGAATGACAATCAGCTCCCGATCGAGAGCAGGCAGAATATGGATCTGCCTAAGATCGAGGACGCTGTGAAGATGATACTCGAAGCGATCGGGGAAGATACTTCGAGAGAGGG
>CADBNJ010000039.1 GCA_902795955.1 Oscillospiraceae bacterium | reverse complement strand
TCCTCAGATTGCCGGGTTCCGTATGGGGTTCTTTTATTGCAGTTATTGCCCTGATACCATTTATATATTTTGCATTAACGAGGCGTAAGGCATGACAGGGCAGATATCATTGTTCGATGACGAAGAGCTTGAATACCGTGAACTGGTCAAGACTCTTAATTATCACTGTGACAGATACTATAATGACGATACTCCCGAGATCTCGGATTATGAATATGATCAGCTCAATCTGAGACTCAAAGCAATAGAGAGGGAACATCCCGAGTGGGTTACCGATGAATCGCCTTCGAGACGTGTCGGCTGGAAAGCCGAGAAGGGCATACTCGTAAAGCACAATGTCCCGATGCTCTCACTGCAGGATGTCTTCGATAAGGGTGAAGTTGACAGTTTTGTTGACGAAGTTCATGCTGAATATGGTGATGATATCGAGTTCCTTGTTGAGACGAAGATCGACGGATTATCCATGGCGCTGCGATATGAGAACGGCGATCTGAAGCTGGCCGTTACAAGAGGTGACGGCATAACCGAGGGCGAGGATGTTACGATGAACGCCAAGGTGATCTCTGACGTCGTAAAGAAGATGCCTTATCCTGTTGAGTACATCGAGATCAGAGGCGAAGTCTACATGACGAGGGAAGCTTTCAAGGCGGTGAATGAGGAAGCCGAGGAGGAAGGCAAGCCTGTCTTTGCAAATCCACGTAACTGTGCTGCGGGAACGCTGAGACAGCAGGATACAAGAATAACCAAGCGCCGCAATCTGTCTTTGTTCATATTCAATGTTCAGGATACGCGCGGAATATCATTTAAGACGCATTCCGAAGGGTACGAATACCTCAGGAAGAACGGCGTGAAGACGATAGAGCTTTACTACAGGTGCAGGTCAAAGGAAGAGGTCTGGGATGCGATACAGTCTATAGGCAATGCCAGAGGTGACCTTGCTTACGATATAGACGGCGCCGTGGTCAAGATCAATGATCTGTCAGTGCGGCAGAGAATGGGCAATACCATCAAATTCCCGCGCTGGGCCATCGCATATAAGTATCCTCCGGAAGAGAAGGAGACAAGGCTTCTGTCCGTTGAAGTTGCAACCGGAAGAACGGGACGTGTAACGCCTGTGGCAGTATTTGAGACGATCAGCCTGTGCGGGACGAAGGTCAGCCGTGCAACGCTTCATAATCAGGATTTTATCGATGAGATGGAACTTGGCATAGGAGATACGGTAATCGTCTATAAATCAGGAGAGATAATCCCTAAGATCAAGGGAGTCAACAAGGCTAAGAGACCGTCTGACTGGGTTCCTTACAAGATGCCGGATACATGTCCTTCATGCGGTGCAAAGCTCATCAGGAACGGCGAGGAAGCAGACCTTAAGTGTGTCAATCTCAAATGCCCCGGAACCATAGTCAACAGTATCGCGAATTTCCTCTCGCGCGACTGCATGAACTGCAAAGGCTTCGGCATTGAATACATAAGGAAGCTCGTTGATGCAGGATTCATCAAGGATATCGGTGATATATATACACTGAAGGACAGGCGGGAAGAGCTGATAGAGACGAAGATCCTGGGACTTGCAAAGAATACTGATAAGATACTCGGAGCTATAGAAGAATCCAGACAGCAGGCAGGGGCTGACAGAGTGCTGGCCGGACTCGGTATTCCGGGTATCGGCAAGGCGATGTCCAAGGAACTTATCAGATGCTTCGGATCGATAGATAAGATCGCTTCACTGAGTGTGGAAGAGCTTATGACGGCCGGCGATACCGGACGTATAACGGCTGAATCAGTGCACGGCTTTTTTGCCGAAGAACCGAATAAGGAACTGTTATCACGTCTCAGAGGCTACGGCCTCAGATTCGAGGCTGATACTTCAAATATGGCGGGAACTGCACTGGAGGGACTTGTTTTCTGCATTACGGGTACGCTGGATGGTATGGACCGCAATGAAGCTTCTGCATTGATAGAGAGTTACGGCGGTAAGGTCACATCATCCGTATCTAAGAAGACAAACTATCTGCTTGCCGGTGAAGGGGCGGGTTCCAAGGCGGCAAAGGCAAAAGAATTAGGTGTTCCCGTCATTGGATTGTCTGATCTGAAGAGTATGCTGGAGTAATGGTATGAGCAGTGAAGAGCATGCGCTCAAGGACAGGATAAGGGCAATAATCAGGGACCGGCGTTCCGGCCTGTCCGCCCGTGTGATAAACAGATGTGCATCTGCCGTAAGTGATTATCTCGAGGATTATATCAGCAGCGAACTGGGGATAGATACGGGGAGCCTTAAGGTCGCGTCATACATGCCTGTCTCCGGGGAACTGTCAACTATTCCGTTCTGTCAGAAGGTCATTGATAACGGCGGTGTTTTGCTTATGCCGAAGGTAACGGGAGATGATATCGTGTTTTATGCTGTAAGCGACCTGATCGGTGACATGGAACGGGGAAGATACGGTATTCCCGAACCTGCGGATCACTGTGCTAAGGCGGATATCAGAGATGCCGATGTGATAATAGTGCCTGCCATCGCGTACAATGATGAAGGCATAAGGCTCGGACAGGGCGGCGGATACTATGACCGGGTGTGGGAATACCTGGGAGGGGATTCACCTGACCGTAAGGCTGTTCTGATCGGCGTTTGTTATGATTTCCAGATAGTGTCATCCATTCCTGTTCTTGCACATGATATGGCTGTTGATGTTATAATCGGGGTAGAATCGGAGGAGGAGGATCAATAATGAATTACTTCTTTGCCAATCTTGCAACTCACGCTGCCTTTTGTGTTGTTATGATCATATTGATGATCATCTTCACGAACCGTAATTTCAAGCGTAAGACAAAGCATACTCTGACGTATTTCCTTCCGGTGATACTGTTGCTGATCATCGGTTTTGATGTCTTCAGGTATCTTGCTCCGAGACTGTTCGATATCAATAATGTGCTTGGCAATGTAACCTATACGTATACGGGCAAAGTGGAGAGCATATCAGCTCTCAGGAATTATTTTGTGATCGACGGGAAGACATATTATGTCAATCCGCTGAGAAGCGATATCGAGGTGGGTTCGACCATAAGAATAAAATACACGCCTACATCCAATTATGTTATCAAGATAACGAAGAATATAGAGGGACCTGAGGAGTAAAATTCCCACACCCCCGTCCTGAGTCCCGATTTCGGGGGGTAAAAAATCATTTTGTTGCAAACTCATCCCATGCCGGTCACAATGGAAGTATCACATATCGAAAGGCGGTACTCCGATGGGACGAAGACAATTTGCCAACAGACGTTCATCATACAGGGCTTCCAAAGATGTGGGACTGTATGTGTTCAGTGATAATGATGCGCTTATAGAGAATGTGAATAATGTTCTCAAACGCAAGGGAATAATAGGTGTGACTGATCCCTCAGGAATGGTCCGTTATTATATTGACGGACGCAAGGATATATCTAATGCGGCGAACCGTCTGCAGACGGCTGTAACCGACTTCAAGGACAGCCCGTATGAGAAGGAAGAATATGATATGCGCCAGCTGTACGATCTGGCCGCGCACAGGGTATTCCTTGACTACGATTTTGATATGTCGCTTATCGGGAGTAATATCATTTATCAGATCGTCTGCGATGTGATCCAGAGCGGATTCTCTTTTGCAACAACACTCAAGGAGATGTGTTCTGCACAGAACGAAGACTTTGTTATGTCTTACTCTCAGATGGTGAGGAATATAAGATACTCATTCAGTCACAGCAAGCTCAGTCACATGAGGTCCAAATCTGCCGTAATGTTCCTTGCGGTGGAAGTGTATAACATGGTCAAGGAGATGGAGAGATAACAATAAAAAACTGCCCCGTTACCGGGGCAGTCATAGTCAAGTTAGCAACAAAAATTAGTTGAGCTGATCCTTGAAGCTCTTACCAGCCTTGAAAGCAGGTGACTTAGAAGCCTTGATCTTGATCTTCTTGCCTGTTGCAGGGTTACGACCCTCGCGAGCCTTGCGCTCCTTAGCGTAGAATGTACCGAAGCCAACGAGAACAACCTTGTCGTCCTTCTTAACTGCTTCTGTGATTGCTTCGAGTGTAGCCTTGAGAGCGTCCTCAGAAGCCTTCTTGCTGAGTCCGGACTTTTCAGCGATTGCATCAATTAATTCTGTCTTATTCATTATTTTGCCTCCTGAATTTAGCCTGAATAGGCGAATTGCAATAGAATTATCACCTCAAATGCCCTTTGTGTCAAGCGTTTTTGTGGAATTTGGACTTATTTTTATTATCCATGATATAAAGAATGTAACAAAACCACCAAAGCAATGACAAAATCAACTTTTAATGGTATATTACCACCGTGTTTTAAGACTTTATTGAACGGAGGATTCTATATATGATAGTTACCAAAGATACGATCGTTGGAGATATCGTTAACGCTGATGAGGGAGTTGCACCTATCCTGATGTATTCCGGACTTCATTGTCTCGGCTGCGCAATGGCTTCAGGTGAGACTATCGAGGAGGCATGCATGGTTCACGGCATGGATTGCGATGAACTTATCGAGGAACTCAATAACTATTTCCAGTCCAAGGGTTGACCGGTTACCTGCAAAACTGCAAGAGGGCATCTCAATCATTTCAGATCGGGATGCCCTCTTTTTGTGTGATCTGCACGTTTGTCAAGCCGGTTCATTCAGCCCGGAGCGGGGGATAGCAGAAAGAATACCCGACACCCCATTCCGTGCGGATAAAATCCATGTCCGGAAGGACTTTGCCCAGCTTCTTGCGGATATACGATATATTGACCATTACAAGGTGACTGTCGCACGGCGTGTCATTGCCCCACACCCTGGAATACACATCCTGTATCGAGATCGTCTTGTTGGGTGATTCGGCAAGGTAGTTGAGGATCTCGAATTCTCTGTTGGTCAGCTTGACGGGAGTGCCTGCGGCCGTAACATCGCGGGTCTTGATGTTCATTGTAAGAGGTGCAAATTCTATGAGCATGTCTGACTGCTTCATGGATCTTTTGATCAGAGAGGATATGCGGAGTCTCAGTTCTCTCATATCGATCGAACCGGATACGTGATCATCACATCCCGCTTCGTATGTTCTCTCTTTGTCATCGATGGAATCTCTGGAAGAGCAGACCATGACAGGAGCCTCAGTAAGAGATCTGAGCTTTCTGATCACATCAGTGTCTTCAACCCCGCCGAGAATATAATCACAGATTATGAGATTGACCTTCTTCCTGTTAAGGATATCCACGGCATCCGTTAAGGTGTCTGCCGTAAATACTGTGTAACCGTTCTCTGAGAGCATGTTATTAATCTTTTGAGATCTGCTCTGATCACTGTCTAATATCAACACAGATGAACATGTCATATGTTTTGCCTCCGCTCGAAATTAACTAAAGTATAATTATTCTTTGAGATTTATTATATCAAAAAACGGCGTTGATTGTTATAAACGCGCGAATATTTGTAAATTTTTGCTCCGCCTCTCTCGAAAATATGTTCTTTATTATTGCACTGCCGTCCTGTTTTTGCGATAATCAGAATATGGACAGGCGCATTATCCTACATGTTGACCAGAATTGCTTTTTTGCTTCTGTCGGGATGATATATCATCCCGAATACCGCAATGTGCCGATGGCTGTGGCAGGCGATACAAACGCCAGGCACGGGATAATACTGGCCAAGAATCAGGCGGCGTCCGGATACGGCATCAAGACCGCCGAGGTGATATGGCAGGCCAAAGCCAAATGTCCGGATCTGGTATTGCTGCCGCCGGAATACGATAAGTATGAGCTGTATTCCCAAAAGCTGAAGTACATGTATACGGAATATACCGACAGGGTGGAGCCTTTCGGCCTGGACGAATGCTGGCTTGATATGACGGGGATCCTTCGTGACATGGATGATGCCGGAGAGTTTGCAGACGAGATCAGGAGAAGGGTAAGGGAAGAGTTTAAGCTGACGTGTTCAGTTGGAGTGAGCTTCAACAAATGTTTCGCCAAGCTGGGGAGTGATTATAAGAAGCCTGATGCCACTACCGTGATACCGGAAGAAAGATATAAGGAGATAGTGTGGCCGCTTCCCGTATCTGATCTGTTGTTTGCCGGCAAATCGACTGTCAGGAACCTGTCGAAGATCAACGTGAATACGATAGGTGATCTGGCATCACTAGATAAGGATTATCTGGCCGGGTTCCTCGGCAAGAGCGGGATCCTGTTGTGGGAGTATGCGAACGGTATCGATGAATCCCCCGTTGCGGAGATAAGCCATAAGAGGGATATCAAATCCATCGGTAATTCGACTACTCCGCCGCAGGATATGAAATCAGTCACTGAAGTCAGAAGCGTTCTCCTTCATCTTGCAGATAAAGTGGCACGGAGGCTTCGCAGGCACAAGCTCAAATGTACGGTCATTCAGATCCATGTAAGGGACAGTGAACTGCATATCTATGAGCATCAGAAAGTGCTGTTCGAGCCTGCCGATATTATGAAGAACATATACGATGCAGCGTGTGAGCTTTTTGAAGAATCGTATGACTGGAGGCGCTCTGTCAGAAGTATCGGGATAAGGTGTTCAGGAGTTGTATCCTCGGAGGAAGGGGAACAGATATCCTTTTTTACCGATCTTGACAAACGTCAGAAGGACGAGAGATTATCGAAGGCTCTTGACGAGATCAACAGGAGATTCGGCAAGGGAACGGTTAAGAGTCTGGGAGAGAATTACAAAGGAACATGAGATATCTGAGCGCGAACGATCATTACCGGCAAAGGTTCGGGAAGAAGATGTACAGGGTTGCGATAAGCCTTGATGTAACATGCCCCAACCGCGACGGAAGCAAGGGTACCGGCGGGTGTATATTCTGTTCTGCGGGAGGATCCGGCGAGTTTGCATCCGATAAGTCACTGCCTGTCAGAGAACAGATCGATATGGCGGTGGCAAAAGTCAGGAGCAAGGCCGGCGCTGATGCCGGTTACATTGCGTATCTTCAGAGTTTTACGAATACATACTGCAGTGTTCAGTATCTTGACGGTGTCCTGAACAGTATCAGTTCCCATCCCATGATCGGGGCTGTGATAATAGGCACCAGACCTGACTGTCTTCCGGATGAGATGGTATCTCTGATATCAGATTACAACAGGAAGCTGCCGGTGTATGTCGAGATGGGGCTTCAGACGTCAAATGACAATACGGCGAGGCTCATTAACAGATGTTATGACACATCTGTTTTCGGGGAGGCTGCCGGGAGGCTGCGGTGCGAAGGGATCAATGTGACAGGACATGTTATTCTCGGCCTGCCGGGAGAGTCTGTTGATGACATGATGGATTCCGTAAGATATGTCGTTGATTCCGGATGTGACGGTATCAAGTTCACATGCCTTTATGTGCTTAAGGGAACGAAGCTGTATGATATGTTCATCAACAAAGAATTTGAAGTTCTCGGGATGGAGGAGTATTTTGATATCGTGGACAGAGCTCTTGATATCATTCCGGAGGGTATGGTCGTATACCGTCTGACCGGTGACGGTCCCAAGAGCATTCTTGCAGCACCGGAATGGACAGCGAACAAGAGGGCTGTCATAAATTATATTAACAGGAGGTTCGGCTGATGGGCAAATACATCAAAGCATATGTGGCTGAAGTTGAGAGTTTTATAGCCGGAATGGGTGAACTTGATGCGGATTCTGTCAGGGCTTTTCTGAAGGAGTTTGAGATAAAGATCGGATACTTCCAGCACGAGAGGCTGATACATCTTCTGGTAACTCTGACATTTGCAATACTTCAGATCTTTACTGTGTATGCCGTATTTGTTCTGCCTTATCCGGTAAGCATTTCATTTGCCGTTCTGACGGTGATGATACTGTGCCTCCTGACAGGTTATATCATGCATTATTATCTGCTTGAGAACAGTGTGCAGAAGATGTATCATCTGAGGGATGACATTCTTGCCGAACTCAAAAAAAGATCCTGACGACGATCAGGATCTCCGGGCGGTTATCAGAACCCACCTCTATCATTATACACCCGCAGATGCATCCTGCAATACTGGCAAACTATACCAATCATCCGAACGCTATTTGTCATTTGTGTTACATTGTAATCTGCCTGTTACGCGGTAAAATATAATCAGTTCCAGGGAATACGGAGACGGAAGTCGAAGATCACCTGAACAGCCGCCAGAAGAATTAGAGCTTTATGGTGCGTATGGCAAGAACCGGTGAGATAGGAATTATCTATGGCGAAGCCGTTGAGACGAAGTTGACTGAGGTTGACGGATACGGAGCAGAAACTTGAAACTAACGGAGATACGAGCAGCGGTTATCGCAAGTTATCAGCAGTGATTATTTGCGGATCGCAGGTTGTAGCATACAGTTGATTTGGTATCGGCCCGCGTGTTTGTGAGATGTCACAACCGACAGGAAAGAACCATAGCATAGCTGATGTCGTGTCGGTCGGACAACCGAGTAGCCGGTGCTTCAGGTACCGGGAACGGTACGGTAAGAGTTCGGCGAATGGGAAGACCATAATAAAGATACGGTTGATAGCAGTTGCAGTCACACGGTAGTTGCAATGTCGGATGTGCGCATTCGCTCGTGGAGTTTAAAGGGCGCAGAGTGGATCTTATGACAAGGGGTAACCCTTACGGATGATTTGGTTCGCTGGAACGAAGAGGAGCTGTCTTGAATGAGGCAGCTCTTTTTTTGTGTTCTTCATATCGGTCAAGTGTGTTATATTAGTTACAAAAGAAAGCGGAGGAACATATGGACACCGGGGAGCGTGAATCGTCTGTTAATGACCTGAACGGACAGTCTGCCGTAAGAACTCATAAGAGAACGAAGGAGATGACTGCAAGGGTATCTCCCGCAAGACGTTTCTTTGCAAGGGTGTTTGACATGGTAATCGTTTTGGCGGGTCTTCTGCCGGTGTATCATTTCGCCGGGCTCCTGAGCTTGTCTGTTCATAATTACATTCTGATACAGGTCATATATACAGGTGTTTTTTTTGTTTACGATTCCCTCATGAACTCCATAGCCGGCGGGACGTGCGGCAAGATGCTGCTCGGACTGGCGGTGGCAGGCGAGACGAAGTCACATCTCGGCATAGGCATGTCATTCGTAAGATCACTGCTGTTCATCACCGCAGGTACAGGTCTGCTCATACCTCCGCTTACGGTGGTTACGGCAGTTATTTGCTTCATTGTCAAGCTCAATGGCAAAACACTTCCCTGGGAGGGTAAAGCTCCCGTATATGCACACCATATTACGGGCCTTCGCGTCGCATGGAGCACATTGCTCGTAACAGTGATACTTCTGGTCGGGATGATACCTTCCATAATCTCATATCTGAGGCTTGTGCCTCATACCGGTGACATTACCGAAGAAGAATTCAGGGAAGACTATGACGTCATCGAAGGCAAATATCTTGCTTCACTCGATGATACGGGACGCGCGTACGATCCGTCCTTCTACGCGTCCAACAAGCTCTACAATATGCAGGAATTCAGGTTCAATACTGATGGGAACGGAATAGTTAAGGGCTTTACCTACGCAGATGTTGTTCCTTTCGGGAAGGAATATGAGACACAGAGAAGAGATCTGGCGGTAATGGGCATCACGACGCTGATAGCTTCCGTCAAGGCGAACAGGACTACTTATAACTTCAGTATCTCCAATTTCAGCGCGGTATTTGAGAGACCTTTCGAAGATCATGATATAACATCGGGCGGCGTCAGAGTCGTTCATACCAGCAAGAAGGGCCTGGACGGTCAGCTTGTCATCTATGAAGTTTCTTTTGCTGAGGAGGGTAATCAATGAACAGTGAATTCAAGGGGATCTTATTTATCGTATTCAGTGCTTTCTCCGGGATCGGAACGATGCTTCCGGGGATAGTTCTGGAGACTGTAACGCCCAAGGGAACAGAATACGAGACATATAAGATGGCATCTACAGTTTGGGGTATCATCGGTCTTGTTGCGGCTGCATTATGCGTATTCCTGGTTGTGTCGGGAATGAAGGACAAATGTGCTTTCGGAGCTGCCATGCTTGCCATAACGGGTATGATCAACGGCTTCACGTTCTATCTGAACAGAGAGAAGCTTACGACCATGACAAGCAGCAAGGGGATCGGACAGCTGATCAGTTCTCTGACAAATGATAACGTCAAGCTCAGCGTATCGATGTCCTGGGGATTCTATGTGTACTGTTTTGCGACGGCTTTCGCTGTTATCGCGGGAGTCGCTTATGCATTATCGAAGGACTGACATACGATGAATCAATGTGATACATGTGTTTTCTATAATTACGACGATATCGATGACTGCTTCTATTGTGACTGCAATATGGATGAAGACGAATACCGTCTTATAACAGAACGCGGTAATAAGAGCTGCCCCTATTACCGCGACGGTGATGAATATAAGACTGTCAGACACCAGATCTGATCAGAGGATAAAATCCTTCAGATTCTGAAGAAATGACTTGCCCTGCATGCCCTCAAGGATCTTCTTGTCCTCCTCATCGGTTATCAGTGAACCGAAGATATCCTTCAGAGACGACTGGTTATTGCTCTGTCCTGCAGGAACCTGGTTGGGAACAGAATTGCCTGAAGGGATTGCTGCGGACGGGACACTGTATTCGGATCTTGTCGTACCGCCGGGATAGCTTGAGTCAACACCTGATTTTGCTCCTGCCGCAACGAAATTGCTGTTTGCCGCCGCTACCGAGCTCATCATTGCGGGAGCAATATTACTGAGAACCGTTCTTGTCTGATTGAAATCAAGACCTGATGCTTTGCATATCTCATTTATGAAATCAGTCTTCGTTCCTCCGAGGATCTTGGTGATTATCTTGTCGCCGTCAACGAGATCCGCACCTGCAAGCTGCGATCTCATCGAGCCGGAATTCGTGTGCTGTGATAATGCTCCGAGGAGCGACTGCGCGCCTTCCTCTGTAGAAGCGTTCTCTGTCATAGTGCCGAGGAGTCCGGGGATGGCGGCATCCAGTGCACTCTTGATCTGCTTAGGGGTTCCGCCTGATCTTCCCGTAAGCGCGCTCAAAGAATCAAGTGATGTCATACTCTCGGTTAATACTTTGACCAAATCCATATTACTGTCTCCTTACTTAAGAAAAGATATTTTGATTGTAACACATCAGGTTTTATTTGTTAAAATAATAAGACAGGTTAAGATACCCGGGGGATATCATCATGATCGATTTTTACAACGCTTTCATATCATACAGGCATGCGCCGCTTGATTCCAAGGTTGCAGAGGATGTTCAGAGGAGTCTTGAACATTTCAGTATTCCTTCAGCTATCAGGAAGAGAACGGGCAGGAAGAGGATAGAACGCATCTTCAGGGATAAGGATGAGCTGCCCATCACAAGTGATCTTACGGAGACCATATCCAATGCGCTTGAGAAGGCTGAATACCTGATAGTCATATGCTCCCCTAATACAAAGGAATCAATGTGGGTCAAGAGGGAGATACAGTTCTTTCTCAAGAATCACACGAAGAACCAGATATTGACCGTACTGGCCGGCGGTGAGCCTCAGGATGTCATTCCGGACGAACTCAAAAACGATGAACGCATGGTAGAGAATGAGTTGGGAATGAAGTACGCCGTCAAGGTGCCAATCGAACCGCTGTCATGTGATTACAGAATGCCTTTCAAGCGTGCGCACAAGGAGGAACTGCCAAGACTGGCATCAGCACTGATAGGATGTTCCTATGATGAACTCGTGAGAAGACAGCGCCAGTACAGGATGAGAAGGATGGGGATCCTGTTCAGTGCAATTCTTGCGGTGATACTTGCTTTCGGCGGGTATATGATGTACAGCAAGATAAGACTGGACAGAAGCTACAAAGAGACGCTCATGAGCCAGTCGCGTTATCTGGCCAATGAATCGATCCGCCTCTT
>CADBNJ010000038.1 GCA_902795955.1 Oscillospiraceae bacterium | reverse complement strand
CAATGGCAAAGAACAGATAGTTCCTGTAAAAGATCTTACACCTAACAAAGAAGGATATTACATTTTCCGTTGCAATGTTGTGGCGAAAGAAATGGCTGATGAGATAACTGCGCAGGTATATCTTAGCGAGAATAATCCGGTCGGAGATGCCTACACTTATTCAGTAAGAGATTATGCCGCCTATATCATTGAACATCCGGAGAAGTATTCTTTTAAAGCGGTTGAACTGGTAAAAGCAATGCTGAATTACGGTGCTGCAGCTCAGACATACTTCGGTTATCATACATCTGACCTTGCGAATTCGATTTTGCCTACAGATGAACAGCAATTATCATTATCGGTCGGCAATCTGAGCCTTTATAGGAAAGGTAATGTATTACCTGAATTAGTAAGCATTTCGCTTAAATCGACTATCACGATGAAGCTATATTTTAAGACGGAAGACCTTGAAGCTAAAAAAGTTACTTCTTTCAAGTATAAGAATGAGACTCTGACGGCTACTGACTCGGGTGATTACACGATAATAGTTATTGAGGGAATACCGGCACAGAATTTCATAGGCAAAGTGACTATAAAATATTATGTTAAAGGCAATGAAGAGGCTGAGTCAATAATGTACCGTCCTTCCAACTATGCTTATACTGTGTTGAATCAACCAACCGGAGGTGTTATTACAGAAGAGCTTAAGGAAGTTGTAAGCGCTTTGTGTAGTTTTTCCCAGGCTGCTAATGAATATAATGATATTCAGCCTGCCTGACACCTGCATTTTTGACGACCGCAGAGAAAAGGAAGTAATATCCGGTAAATAAGATCATTCTTACAGGAGTTGGATCGTGGGACTATTTGAATTATTGCTTTTATCTGTAGGACTTGCCATGGATGCGTTTGCCGTGTCTGTCTGCAAAGGACTTGCCGCACCCAAGGTAACGTTCAGGGAATTTCTTATCTGCGGTATATGGTTCGGGTCTTTCCAGGGACTGATGCCCCTTATCGGCTATCTGGCCGGGTCCGGTTTTGAGAAATACATAAGCATGGCAGCTCCGTGGGTGGCCTTTGTTATCCTTTCGCTGATAGGCGGGAATATGATCAAGGAAGCGCTGTCGCCCGAGGAGGCGATGAATCCGGGGTTTGGGATCAGAACGATGTTCATGATGGCGGTTGCCACCAGTATTGATGCGCTTGCCGTGGGCATTACTTTCGTTGCCGTTCCCGTTAAGATCATTGACGGGGGGAGCTTTATCAATGTGGTGCTTGCTGTTATCGTGATAGGAGTTATTACCATGATCATATCAATGGCCGGAGTTAAGATCGGCAATATATTCGGGAGCCGTTACAGGGCAGGATCGGAGATCATGGGAGGCACCATACTGATCTTCATAGGGCTGAGGTCGCTTATCACGCATCTGGACAGCTCGAACACACTTTCTGATAATGAGACACTGTTCGGGATGCTCATTCCGCTTGCCGGAACGCTTCTCGGGTCGGCCGTTATCTATGCCGGAAAGAGCCGGATCTCTGACAGTGTAAGGGAGATCCTTCTCGGGAGCAGCTCCGGAATAATGCTGTCGATCGCGGTGTGGGGAATGATAGAACCTGCGATCGGAGGACTGAAGCGCGGCGGTCACAGCGGGATCTTGCCTGTGACGGGGTGTTTCTGCCTCGGAGTGATCATCCAGCTTATCCTCGACATTGCTGTCCCGCATACACATGTGCATTCCGATCTGACGGAAGGTCCGGAGAGCAGGCTGGCGCCTGAGATCAAGGTCATGCTGAAGGAGGTTATTCATCATATTCCCGAAGGGATCGCATTAGGGTCGATATATGCCGCTCATTTCATGAAGATGGAATGGGTATCATCGTCTGTGGCTCTCGTGCTGGCGGTCGCGATCGCACTTCAGAATATCCCGGAGGCACTCTACGTATCACTTCCGATAAGAGAGACCGGTTCCAAGGCGGGAAAGGCATTCTTCATGGGAGTGGTATCGGGAATACCGACTCCTCTGCTGGGTATGATCACGGTCGTCGTTGCGGTTCTGTTCCCGGGAGCGCTCCCGTACATTATGGCGGTTGCAGGAGGTGCGCTGATCTATACGACCATAGAGGAGATCCCGCAGATAGCTTCAAGGAAAGACAATGACAAGGGGGCTCTGGCTTTTGTCGCCGGGTTTGCGGTCATCATGATGCTGATATTCCTGTAAAAGAGATTTACCGGAACAGAATTACTGCGCTCGCAGACTAAATGTTCCAGTAAATTGATTCAGATTCACAAGTTTACTGCGTACGCAGCCAATTAAATCAACTTTTCCTTAACTTAACGACATCGTGCTGTTCCTTT
>CADBNJ010000037.1 GCA_902795955.1 Oscillospiraceae bacterium | reverse complement strand
CAAGCTCCGCAGTGAGGGGGATGAGTCTGTGGCACCTCCGCCTTCCGAAGCGGCAGTGGATGTTGATTTCGACAGCTACATTCCGAGAAGTTATATTGAGCATGAGTCGGAGAGGATGGTCATCTACCGTAAGATAGCCGGAATCGTGACCCGTGCGGATTACGACGACCTGATAGACGAGGTTACTGACAGATACGGCGATCCGCCGAGGCAGATCATGATACTTGCAGGAGTGTCTCTGATAAGGCACATGGCTCCTGCCGCCGGATTTGATAAGGTTATCATAAAGAGCTCGGGAGTTAAGTTCATCTTCCTTCCCTCAAAGCCTCTTGACATGCAGGCGATAAGCGTTCTGATGAGTGACGGGAAAGTGGCCGGAAGGCTCAGAATAGACGCCATCGGCGACCCTGTACTGGCTTATAAGCCGATTTCTGTGCAGAATGAACGAACGATAGATGAAGTAATCCATATACTTTGTATTTTAAATGAGAGCAAATCTGTGGTATAAATACTTTGATAATCCAAGTATTTTATCAGGAGTACTACTATGTCAGATAAAAATGAGCTATATGAGAAACAGCACGCCAAAGGGAAGCTTCACGCCATTGAGCGTTTGGAGAAGCTCTTTGACGAGGGTAAATATAAGGAACTGACAGAAGAGGAGTTACGCGACGGCGTTATCTGTGCAACAGGCAATGTTGCAGGCAAGATGGTTGTTGTCGCAGCTCAGGACTTCACGTTCAAGGGCGGTTCCCTCGGTCTTCAGCAGGGTAAGAACATTGCTGAGGCCCAGGACTTCGCTTTCAAGAAGAAGTGTCCCTTCATCATGATCAATGACTCCGGCGGAGCACGTATCCAGGAGGGTGTTGATGCTCTGGCAGGATACGGTGAGATCTTCTACCGCAATGTAAGAGCATCCGGCGTCATCCCCCAGATCTCGGTTATCACGGGTCCCTGCGCCGGCGGTGCTGTGTATTCCCCGGGAATCACCGATTTCATCTTCATGGTCAAGAACATAGGACAGATGTATATCACGGGACCTAAGGTCATCAAGCAGGTAACCGGTGAGGAGATCACAGCTGAGGCATTAGGCGGCTATACGGCTCACATGGAGAAGAGCGGCGTGTCCCATTTCGGTTACTACGATGAGGAGTCATGCATCAAGGCAGTGAGATACCTCATCAGCATACTTCCTTCCAATAACCGTCAGAGAATGCTCATGATGGACAAGGATGCATATAAGAAGACGATGCCTTTTGACTTCGATCTTCCCGAGGAGGCAAATGCCGCTTACGATATGCACAAGCTTATCGAAAACGTGTTTGATGACGATTCCTTCATGGAGGTCCAGCCTTTCTTTGCCAAGGAGATCATCGTCGGTTTTGCAAAGCTGTACGGAATGACGGTAGGCGTTGTGGCCAACGATCCCGCCGCATTCGCAGGCGTACTCGACTGTGATGCATCAGATAAGGCGGCCAGATTCATCCGCTTCTGTGATGCGTTCAATATCCCCGTAGTATCTCTCACGGATGTTCCCGGCTACATGCCCGGTTCGGATCAGGAATACAGGGGAATCATCCGCCACGGTGCAAAGCTGCTCTATGCTTTCGCGGAGGCAACGGTTCCCAAGATCAATGTTATAGTAAGAAAGGCTTTCGGCGGTGCGTACATTGCCATGAACAGCAAGCATCTGGGTTCCGACATCGTCCTTGCATGGCCCTCTGCGCAGATCGCCGTTATGGGTGAGGCAGGTGCCGTCGAGATCCTGTATGCCAAGCAGATCAAGGCAATGCCTGAAGAGGACCGTGCTGCTTTCATAAAGGACAAGCAGGAAGAGTACCGCAAGAATGTCGTAGGCTATAAGTTCGCTCTCGACCGCGAGTATGTCGATGCCGTCATCAAGCCCAAGGAGACGCGCGAGAAGCTGTACGAAGCCATGATGGACACACGCCGCATCAAGAACCCGAAGCACGTAAGACCTATCAGAAAGCACGGGAATATCCCGTTGTAAGCCGGGTAAACCGTTACCGGATAATAAGATAAAAGGACTGCTTCATCCGTAGTGAGGCAGTCCTTATTTTTGTGTTGGCACCCCCAGCAGGAATCGAACCCGCACCAACAGTACCGGAAACTGTCGTTCTATCCATTAAACTATGGAGGCGTAAGAGCCGGTGATCATCACCAGCCCCAACATTATATCAGAATTGACCCGCATTTGCTCTTTTTTATTACATACGGCCATCATGTACAGCCAAATGGTATAATTCCCGTATATATAGAATCTTCCGGGGAGATATTCAGTATGCAGTCCATTCTTATCAAAGACACCACGAGAGAAGAGCGCGAGAGGATCGTAGCCGGGTCCATCGGCAATATCAGCGGATCCTGCGACGGCTGTATGGCGGGACTTGCCGACATGTATCAGGATTACATAGACGGCAGGAAAGAGATCCGCGACATCAACATGGAATTCAGGGCTAATTACGAATCAGGGATCGACGGTCCCGTCAAGACAGACTGCGGGTATAAATGATCCCGGATCCTCCGGGCGTCATGCGGATGCCCTGATGCCGTAATATCTTCTGATCAGTCTTATCCTTCCGTCATACGTGTTCTCTTCAGCATATTTTGCCAGTAATCCGTCGTCGGCATGATCCAGTACCGGAACAGTGTGCATGAATCTCATGAACTCATCCTGACTCCTGAAATACTCCAGCTCATGTACCGGAACCAATTCCACATCCGTGAAACCTGCGTCAAGCAGCCCCTCATAGTCAGTGATGCTGACGGGAACGGGATCAT
>CADBNJ010000036.1 GCA_902795955.1 Oscillospiraceae bacterium | reverse complement strand
GTAAATGTAGTCCTTATCCTGCCGTCCTTATCGATCGATCTGGTAAGACCGGCCGCATATGTCGAATCGAGCTTGGACAGTTCCCTGTATCTGATTATCTTCTCAACAACAGGGTGATACTGAATAAGTCTGTTAAGCTCGTCGATACCGGTGGAATAGACTCCCGTCTTGCCCTTCTTACCGTGTGGAAGTCCAAGGCCGTCCTTCTCGTAGAGCACATCAGCCAGCTGCTTGGGAGAATTGATGTTGAACTTCCTCCCGCACATATCATAGATCTCCTCTGAGAGCCTCTCCAGTCGCTTTGTGTACTCTTCATGGAGTTCATCCAGCGATGCGCGCGACACGTGCATACCGTTGCGTTCTATGGCGTCTAGCGTGATCACCAGAGGGAACTCTATCTCATACAGGAGATATTCGAGTCCTCTGTCCTTTATCTCTTCCTTCTGGAGCTTTGCGACGAACAGATTGAGCTTTGCTCTCTTGCCGGCCTTCAGATACTCGTCTTCCGGATCATCATCTGTCAGGAAATCCATCGCCAGCTGCTTTGTCTCCGTCCCCTCAGCATAAGGATAAGGAAGACCCGTCACCGTCTCAAACAGCCTTGCGAAATCACCCTTGCCGCCTTCTGTCTCGTTGAGCACAGGACCTGCAATACCTGTATCAAATACTTTGTCAACTCCCGGCAGGGGTCTACTTAACGCCTTGAACTTATCCTTGTACTCATAAGCGACAGGAATGATGTCACAGTAAGTTCCGAAGAGCTTCTCCGCCTCGTCTTCCGTCAACACGAAGATGCGGCTGTCATCACCGGCAACCAGGATGATCCTGTCCCTGACGACATCAACCGCAAACTCTTCTGACACAAGCGCCGGGGCTGCCCCTGCACCGTATTCTATCACGGGATCGCGCTTAACTTCCTCCGCAATACATCTCAATATCTCCTTGCGCTCCTCACTTACGGAACTCTGTTCTATCTCTTCGGCGGATACAGTCCTTCCCTCAGAACTGATCCTGGATATGCCGATCTTCTTAATAAAGCTCCTCAGCGCCAGTCTGTCCAGCGTATCGTACAGGGCATCGTTCCTCTCAGCATCAGCCGGAAGACCGCTGTAGACCGTCTTATCAACCCCGTAAGGAACAGGTGCGAACCTGTCTATAGTGCAGAGCTTTATATTGAGATCAAGAAGTTCTCTTGATCCGCTCAGACGCGAGGATAATGCCGGCGGCATCTCGTCCGTGTGAGACAGGACTCCCTCTATGTCGCCATACTGTGCAATGAGCTTAAATGCGGTCTTCTCACCGACCTTCTCAACGCCTTTGATGTTGTCTGAATTATCACCCATCAGAGCCTTAACATAGACAAAAACCTCCGGCTTAACGCCGTATGTCGTCTCGAACATTGCGCGGTCGTAGAGAACCCTGGGCTCCTTGCCCTTGCCGGACTGCGGGAGTATCACCGACACGTCATCTGAAATCAGCTGGAAATCATCATGATCCCCGCTGAAGATAAATACTTTGTCTCCCGCCTCGCTGCCGAGTCTTGCCAGAGTTCCGATGAGGTCATCTGCTTCATATCCCTCGAGCTCCATGCGCGCGATCCCCCACTTGTCGAGGATGTCTTTGACAACCGGCATCTGGGCTGACAGATCATCAGGCATGCCTTTACGGTTGGCCTTGTATTCCGTGCTCATCTTATGCCTGAACGTGGGAGCCTTAAGATCAAAAAGGACACATATCTTGTCCGGATCATATTCCTTCATCACTCCGTGAATGGAGTTGAGGAATCCGTTGACGGCACCCGTGGGAGTTCCGTCAGGAGCAGTCATCGGAGCTCTTCCGATGACTGCGAAGTAGGCTCTGTTGATTATCGAATTGCCGTCAACAAGTAATAGCCTGCCCATTACTTGCCCTCCGCCTCGATCTCTCTTCTTCTGACGGCATGAGCAGTACTTATCATGAGCTTGATCCTGTTGAGCTGGTTAGCCTCCGACGCACCCGGATCGTAGTCGATCGGAATGATGTTGGAATTAGGATACTGGCGCCTCAACTCCTTGATCATACCCTTGCCGGTAACGTGGTTAGGGAGACATGCAAACGGCTGTGCGCAAATGATATTCGGAACGCCGTCCTGGATAAGCTCGATCATCTCTGCAGTCAGGAACCATCCTTCTCCGCAGAAGTTGCCGCAGCTGAGGACAGTGGATGACTTGGATGCCAGCTCCTCTATGCGCTCGGTGAGCATGAACTTGCCGCCCGTCTTCTTGAAAGCGTCATTGATCGGCTTCCTGAACTTCTCGAGAACGTTGATCGCCAGCTGGTTGATCCTTGCGGTACGCTTGCTCCTGCCGAGATTGCTCTGAGCCCAGATGGGGTTATAGCAGCAGTACAGGAAGAAGTCCAGAACTCCGGGCAGCACGCCTTCACAACCCTCAGCCTCAATAACATCGATGGCGTTATTATTGGCATCGGGATGGAACTTGACGAGGATCTCGCCGACGAGTCCTACGCGGGGCTTCCTGGGGATATCCTGCAAAGGCAGCTTATCGAACAGCGATACCGCGAGATTGACGTACTTCTTGTATGATCTTACTCTCGGAATGTTATCTATATCCGCACCGATCTCCTTGAGGCAGGCCTTGATGACCTTCTTCTCTTCTTCAGGTCTGTCCCAGTAATTATTGGGCATTACCTGATCGTACCTCGGCGAGAGATCATCGTCTTTCTCGCCGGGATTGAGCATCTTCCTGCCTACCCTGTTAAGATACATGTAAAGAGCGTTGGCAGATCCCTTCACCTTCTCGTAAGGCCTTGTCCTGAGAAGAAGCGTTGTGAGCATGTCTCCGAGACAGATCGCCTTGATCGCCGCGAAAGCAAATCCGGGAGTGATCTTCCATCCCTCATTCTTCTCAAACTGCTGAACCGACAGCGCGACGACAGGGATCTGAGAGAAGCCGGCATCCTTCAACGCCTTGCGCAGGAATGCTACATAGTTGGTGGCACGGCATCCGCCGCCCGTCTGCGTTATCATGAGAGTGCAGTTGTCGGGATCGACCTCGCCTCTCAGGACCGCATTCATCATCTGACCGACTACGACGATCGTAGGGAAGCATGCATCATTGTTGACATACTTCAGACCGCACTCTATATCCTCTCTCGTAGCCTGCTTGAGCAGCTTGAGATGGTAGCCTGCATCATGGAATGCGGCTTCAACAAGATCGAACTGGATAGGCGCCATCTGAGGTGCGATGAGAGTATGTTCCTTCTTGTTCTGCTTTGTAAATTCATTGCGCTTCAGGGTATATCTTCCCTCTTCCGCGATCCTGGCAGGATCTTCCTTCGAAGCACTGCTGCCGCCGGCATTCTCTGAACGCTCGTTCATTGCGACTACGAGAGATCTCATTCTTATCCTTGCTGCACCCAGATTGGATACTTCATCGATCTTGAGAAGTGTATAAAGCTTGCCTGACTGCTCCAGGATCTCCTGGACCTGATCCGAGGTAACCGCATCAAGGCCGCAGCCGAAGCTGGTCAGCTGAACGAGTTCCAGCTCAGGTCTGGTAATTACGAATGCGGCTGCTTCATAAAGCCTTGTGTGATACATCCACTGGTCAACGACGCGGATCGGCCTCTTGAGCCTTCCGGGCTTAGCGACTGAATCCTCTGTCAGGACTGCAAGACCAAGTGAATTGATCATCTCGGGGATTCCGTGATTGATCTCGGGATCGATGTGATAAGGCCTGCCGGCGAGGACAATACCCTTAATGCCGCGCCTATTGATCTCCTCGAGTATCTCCCTGCCCTTGCTGCGGATATCCTCCTTGAAGTTGTAGTACTCTTCACATCCGGCAGCGACGGCCTCCTTTGCCTCTTCCAAAGTAACGCCGCAGTAATCAAAGCACTTGGCAAGATTAACAGCCACTGTATCCATGTTGTCCAGAGGCATGAAGGGATTGAGATATCTTATGTTCTTCTCCTTGATATTCTCAACGTTATTGCGGATTACTTCAGGGTATGAGCATACGATCGGGCAGTTGTAATGATTGCCGGAATTCTGATTCTCCACCTGCTCATAAGGAACTGACGGATAGAAGATCGTAGTTATACCCTTGCCGATCAGATTCTCGATATGGCCGTGTGCAAGCTTTGCAGGATAGCAGACGGACTCTGAAGGAATGGTCTCCATTCCCTTCTCGAACAGAGCGTGTGAAGACCTGGCGGATATCACAACGCGGAATCCGAGCTTGGTCAGTATCGTGAACCAGAAAGGATAGTTCTCATACTGGTTGAGACATCTGGGAATGCCGATCTCTCCCCTCGGGGCATCCTCGAGCTTAAGAGGCTTGTACTTGAAAGTCCTCTCATACTTGTATTTGAAGAGATTCGGAATGGACTCCTTGTCATTCCTGTGCTCCTGCTCAAGAGCGATGTCCTCTCCCCTCTCGCACCTGTTGCCTGATACGAACTTCTTGCCGTTCGAGAACGTCGCGATCGTAAGACGGCAGTGATTGGTACATCCCGGGCACTGCGTATTCTCAGTCTCCATCTCGAAAGAGTCAAGCTCCTCAGGTCCGAGTATTCCCGATAAAGCGGAGTCAGCACCGTCACCGGCAGCTTCCGGGCACCTGTCCCTCGCGAGAAGAGCGGCGCCGAACGCACCCATAAGACCTGCCACGTTAGGTCTTATGACATCTCTTTGCGATATTATCTCGAAGCACCTCAGGATCGCATCATTCAGGAACGTTCCGCCCTGTACGACAATGTTCCTGCCGAGCTGCTCAGTATCTCTAATCTTGATTACTTTGTAAAGTGCATTCCTTACTACGGAATAAGACAGTCCGGCGGATATGTCACCGACAGAAGCGCCTTCCTTCTGCGCCTGCTTTACCTTGGAATTCATGAATACCGTACATCTCGTACCGAGGTCAACCGGATTCGTCGCCTTAAGTGCTTCCTTGGCGAACTGCTCTGAACCCATACCCAGCGTCTGAGCGAAAGTCTGGATGAACGATCCGCATCCGGAAGAGCATGCCTCATTGAGCATGATGGAATCGATGACTCCGTTCCTTATCCTCATGCACTTCATGTCCTGGCCGCCGATATCGATGATGAAATCAACATC
>CADBNJ010000035.1 GCA_902795955.1 Oscillospiraceae bacterium | reverse complement strand
TCAAGAAGATGGATCACGTTGGCAGCTACGACCTTATCGAATTTATTGTCTTCAAACTCCAGGGCTGTAATATCACCCTTGCTTACAAACACATTATGCAGGTCACGGCACTTCTTTCGCGTCCGCTTAAGCATCCCGTCAGCAAAGTCCGTTGCGGTAAGGCGTCTTACCCTCGGTGCGATCTTGACGCTGAACATTCCCGTCCCGCACGCACACTCCAGAACTGAATCGCCGCTTTCCATGAGCGACGCCACATAATCGGTTACATCAGCGTTGACCTTGCCGTTGTAAATATACTCTACCAGATCGTAAACTCCGGCTATCCTGCTCCAGAACATAACATCACCTCGTTACTTGAATAGTTGTTCATATGAATGACTATTCATATGTTATCACAAAGCAGCACATTGTCAACATTTTCATCATTGGTCTTGATGACACCGGAATTCTTAACTAACGCACCCTCTCATAAACATACGTACCGACAAATGCAATATCACGGTCCTTGTAGCATACTCCTGAAGGTATCGCCGCGATCTGGCGGTATTCGCTGCCGTTGCCCGTATAATCAAGATAATCGCGAAGCCCCTGCTCTGAATATGCAAGGATCACGTCAGGTGCGGGCTTTGACCTGATGGAGTTGAGCAGTTCCTCCGACTGGAAAGGCGTTGCGTTGACCGTAACGCAGTAAGGCTTGTCAGGCAGGAGATTATTAACCATATTATGCTTGAAGTACGGTGCAGCGGGAACAAACGTATTCGTCCCCTCACCGTAATATATCTTCACGATCTGACCGTCGCTGTCCTTTGCTATGTACCATGCTGCATTTATCGTGAGGTCGCTGTTTGCCGCCCGGAGCTCTTTCACCGTCTCAGCCAGAACCCTTCCGCTTGCAACGGGATAGATATTCTCGTTTAAGCATGCCATAACACTCCAGTAAATCCCTATGACTGACATAGCGGCGGCCATTATGACCGACAGATACTTGACGAAGCTTGAGAGGCTCTCCCTCACCTTGACTGTCTCTTCAGAATCAAATGCCACCCACAGGGAGAATATTATCATCATCCCTGCCAGTCCGTAGTGGTGAACCGAGATATATCTTGTGGCAATCACGTTGAAGAACAGATACGGCAGGATCATGAATCTCAGGACCTTGCCCGCCCTGCAGAAATAAAGACACACACAGTAGATAAGCACTGAGATCACCCCGGTGATCATCATTGTCATCATGCCGGTCTCCCCCTGTGTTCCGTTCTGAACGAGATTAGTAAAGAAAGCCTCTGATGGCAGGATAACAAGCAGCTTAAGATAATCAGCACCAAAAGACATCATTCCCTTACCTGTCGATACGGCAATGTAATTATCAGGTGCCGGAAGGATCTCACATATCAGCGCAGCGGCAAATACAAGGAGTGCCAGAAGGCCCGCTATCCTTCTGCGGTCGCCGAACAATGCGCCCATCGGATTCCTCCGCTCTTTTACCGCTCCCGCTATTATCCCGATCACCCAGGCGAGCGCGATACCGCCTGCAACAGCGATACCGTAGGCTGACCACATGCATGTGAACGCCAGAGACAGTATCAGCTTGCCCGGTGCCTCTTCACGTTTTCCGATATAGTGTGCACAGAGGAATATCCCTGCCACCATGAAAGCATACGGCCTTGCCAACAATCCGTACTGATAGAAAAAGAAATAAGTGAACGGTACAAATGTCTTGACTATGTTGCTGAACGGCGCCCTGAAGACAAACACCGAGATCATCAGGACTGAGGATATGAATTGTATACTCTTCAACCCCAGCTCATAAGATACTCCCAGCTTGGCAGGTATCGATAACAGCAGGTGCCAGAACGGCGGATGCGATTCATAGTGAGGCAGATATAACAGGATATCCTTGTAGGAGGCATCCCTGGCGATCAGCCAGGCCTGCGCTTCATCCAGCGTCGGAACATGAAGAAGCAGCAATACAGCCAGCAGCAAGCCGTAAATAAGCAGGATAACCGTGCCTGCTTTGAACGCCGGCACTGCATTATACCTTGATATCAGGGCCGGGAGAGAACTGTTCTTCTTATCTGCCATAACACTGCCTTTCGAGGTGATTACAAACAATTATACTATAAAAAGGACCGCCATGACGGCAGTCCTCATTGTTTTGATACTCTACGGTTTACGCTTTGATGTGCTGCGAGAGGCTGATAGCGAATCCTGACGGTGAGAACAGCAGCGCCGCATGCGACGAACCTGTATCTGTCACCCTGTCGCCCTGAGGATTCCTGAATCCGCGCGATGTGAGGAACTCATACGCCTCTTCGAAATTATCGACGCTCATCCTGTAAGCCACCACGCTCTGAGGGAACTTGCTTACCTGCGCCACGTCAACGCGAACGCCGTTCGCATCCTTCATCGATACACTCGTAACTTCGTCCTCGATGCCCTTCTTCGTATGCCGTCTCTCAAATCCTAGAGATTCGAACAGCGCTATCGTCTCCTCCGCCACGGGCGTTAATATAAGCGGATTAAATGCCGATATTCTCATGAAGTCAGTCCTCCTTGATGTGCTGGCAAAGATCGAAAGCGAATCCTGACGGAGCCGTCATCATCGCCGACTTGTTAGTCTTTGTCTCGACGACCTTCGCACCTCCCTTATGGGTGAAGCCCTTTGACGAGAGGAACTCAAACGCCTCATCGAAATCATCAACGTTCATTCTGATGATCGGGAAATCCTGGGGAAGGCTGTCAACGCCTGCAATATCAATGCTGAAGCCGTTGGGATCCTTCATCCTCGTACTCGTCACCATACTCTTGCCTGTATCAACCGTAGGTGAATGAGTCTTCTCAAATCCCAGTTCCTCGAAAAGCTTGATGACATCATCTGCCTTGGGAGTCAGCAACATGGGGTTAAAATTAGTAATCTTCATATAGGATTCTCCTGTCTGTTGATTTGATCTGCCGATCAATTATGATTATATACATCAGTTATTTTTGATCTGTTATGTCCCTGTGAACATTCTGCAAACAGACGGGCAAATATGAAATCCAACTACATCTTTGTAAATTTAACTAAGCTGTGATAAATTGTTGTCATGAGTAAAGTATATGTTGTAGGTCACAGGAATCCCGATACGGATTCAGTCGTCTCCGCCATGTCCTATGCGGCTCTCCGCAATGCGACAGGAGACAGGAATTACATTGCCTGCCGTCTCGACCACTTGAGTGATGAGACCAAGAGACTGCTTGCCAGATTCGGCTTTGAACAGCCGATGAGAGTCAAGGACATGAGGACTCAGGTGAGCGATATTGATTATGACAAGCCGCCGATCCTCGAGCCTTCGGCTACTCTCGACAGGGCGTGGCGCACCATGAAGGAGAACAATGTGACATCGATGCCGGTCGTCAATCCCGACGGAACGCTGTTCGGCACATTGTCGGCGGGAGATATTGCCACCTACACTCTCAATACCATCGCCGACCCGATCGTAAGCAACCTTCCCCTCTTTAATCTCCTCGGCGTGATCGAGGGTCAGATAATCAGGGATCCGGGATCAAGGGATGAGATCAGCGGGGATATCATCATAGCTCTTCCCGGCAACGTTAACACCTCATCAGTTGCAGGCAGGAACAAGATAGTACTCTGCGGTGATCAGAAGGATATCATCACTGCAGCGATGCAGAACGACACGGAGGCTGTTATAATCTGCGGAGTTACGCCGGACAGGGAATTCCTCAACGGCTTTGAGGGCAGTTCGACCACTGTGATATACACTCCTTTCGATGCGATGAGAACATCAAAACTGATCTATCAGTCAATACCGATCAGCCGTCTGTGCAAGTTCGACGGGATCGTTTGCTTTCATATCACCGATTACCTCGATGACGTCAGGGACACCATACTGGAGAGCCGATTCAGGAGCTACCCGGTATTAGACGGAGACGGCAAGGTGCTGGGTACTCTGTCGAGGTATCATCTCCTCCGCCCCAGACGCAAGAACATCGTACTTGTCGACCACAATGAATCGGCACAGTCAGTACCCGGTCTGGATCAGGCGGAACTGATCGAGATCATCGACCATCACAGGCTCGCCGACATACAGACTACGCAGCCGATAAATGTCCGCAACGAGCCCGTGGGAAGCACGACGACTATAATCGCGGAGATGTTCCAGGAGAACGGTGTCATGCCCACTCCAGAGATGGCGGGACTCATGGTATCGGCAATATTGTCTGATACTGTTATGTTCAAGTCTCCCACCTGCACTGAACGCGACAGGATCTTTGCCGAGAGGCTGGCAAGGATAGCGGGCGTCACCATAGAGGAGATCGGCAAAGAGCTTTTCGATGTGTCAAGGAATGCGGACAGCTCTGCAGAGCACCTCGTCAAGGCTGACTTCAAGGAATTCCATATTGCAGGTCAGACGCTCGGCGTGAGCCAGATAATCTGCGTGGACTCCAAATCGATGCTCGGACGCAAGCAGGAATTCCTCGAGACAATGGAAGCCATGAAGAGCAAGAACGGCTACGACATGATCCTGCTTATGCTCACGGACGTTCTCATTGAAGGAACCTACCTCTTCTACATAGGGAGCGATGATACGATAAGATATGCTTTCTCCACCGAGCCGCATGACAACGAGGTCTACCTGCCCGGCGTCATGAGCCGCAAGAAGCAGATAATTCCCATGCTTACCGCACTCTGGGGATGATC
>CADBNJ010000034.1 GCA_902795955.1 Oscillospiraceae bacterium | reverse complement strand
TGTTTGTTAAGGGTGAGCCTATTCCTGACGGTGAGCCTTATGAGATCTTCGATCCTGTCGAGACATGGAAGGCTAAGGTACTTGAGAATTACACGACAAGGAAGCTCTATGTTAAGGTCTTTGAGAACGGCAGGCTCGTATATGACAAGCCTTCGATAAGCGAGATAAGGAATTACTGCACGAAGGAGATAGACTCTCGCTGGGATGCGGTTAAGAGGTTTGAGTATCCTCATGAGTACTATGTGGATCTCTCACCCAAGCTTTGGAAGATAAAGGATGATATCCTTCGTCAATTCAGACATACACGTAAAGGAGACAACAGGTAATGGCAAATCCGATCATAACAATCGAGATGAAAGACGGCGGCGTGATCAAGGCGGAGCTCTATCCCGATATTGCGCCGATCTCAGTTGACAACTTTGTTAAGCTGGCAAGCAAGGGCTTTTATAACGGCCTGACATTCCACAGGGTAATCCCCGGATTCATGATCCAGGGCGGATGTCCCGAGGGAACAGGCATGGGCGGCCCGGGATATACGATCAAGGGTGAGTTTGCAGCCAACGGAGTTAATAATCCGCTGAAGCATGAGCGCGGAGTCCTCTCCATGGCAAGGGCAATGGATCCCGATTCGGCAGGATCACAGTTCTTCATCATGCATGAGACTTCACCTCATCTTGACGGGCAGTATGCCGCTTTCGGCAAGGTGTTCGAAGGAATGGACGTGGTTGACAGGATCGCCAATGTCAGGACAGACTATTCGGACAAGCCTCTGGAGCCTCAGGTCATTGAGGTGATGACTGTGCAGATGTAAGCGGCACAACAGCCGTTCAGCTTATCGGAAGGTGTCCCGTTACCGGGATGCCTTCTTTATTTTGCAATCGCGAAAAACAATGTTGACATCTCATAAAACCGTGATAGAATAAAACCTATAGAAAAGGTAGGCAATACCAAAAAAACGGAGGATAATACAATGGCAGTATATAATTCAGTTACGGAATTAGTCGGAGGCACCCCGCTCCTTAAGATCAATAATTTTATTGCGGCTAATGATCTCAAGGCAAATATCTATGCAAAGCTTGAGTACTTCAATCCCGCAGGAAGCGTTAAGGACAGGATCGCCAAGGCAATGATCGAGGACGCTGAAGCTAAAGGTCTTCTTAACAAGGATTCCGTCATCATTGAGCCTACGAGCGGCAACACAGGTATCGGACTTGCTTCCGTAGCTGCTGCCAGAGGATACAGGATCATCCTTACGATGCCTGAGACGATGAGCGTTGAGAGAAGAAATCTCCTCAAGGCTTACGGTGCCGAGCTCGTCCTCACAGACGGCAGCAAGGGCATGAAGGGCGCTATCGCGAAGGCAGACGAGCTTGCTGCCGAGATCCCCGGTTCGTTCATCCCCAGCCAGTTCACCAACCAGGCAAACCCTGCAGCACACAAGGCAACAACAGGTCCTGAGATCTGGAAGGATCTGGACGGCAAGGTCGATGCATTCATCGCAGGCGTAGGTACAGGCGGTACCGTTACAGGTGTAGGTGAGTTCCTGAAGGAGCAGAACCCTAATGTAAAGGTTTTTGCAGTTGAGCCTAAGACATCCCCCGTATTGTCACAGGGAACTGCAGGCCCTCACAAGATCCAGGGCATCGGTGCAGGCTTCGTACCTGAGACTCTTAACACAAGCGTTTATGATGAGGTAATCCCCGTTGATAATGATGATGCTTTCGCTACGGGCAAGGCATTTGCAAGACAGGAAGGTGTGCTTGTGGGTATCTCTTCAGGTGCGGCACTCTGGGCTGCAAAGCAGCTTGCGGCAAGACCTGAATTTGAAGGCAAGAACATCGTTGTGCTTCTTCCTGATACGGGTGACAGATATCTGTCCACAGCATTGTTTGCCGATAACTGATGATAATAACTGATGAGCCATATTGCCGTTATGACGGATAAAACCGCCATAGCGGCTTTTATTTTCTGGAACAGTCCTAATACTAACCTGCAAAAGAATGGTTTATAATTCAGTTACTTTTGAGGATACCGTATGGAAGGCAATATCAGTTCGAGAGCAAAACACATTGAGTTCATAATCTCAGATCTTCTGTCGCTGGAGATCGCATTCCTGCTTGCCTTCTATCTCAGATTTGTTTACGAAGCCAGCACGAAAGCTAATTACAGGCTGATCAATCTGCTCCTCCTCATCGTTTATCTTGTCATCATACTGGCGCAGCCCCTTCACAGCGGGATCCTGAAGCGCGGTTACCTTAAAGAATTGAGCAATGTCCTGCTGATGGATGTGGAAATGCTCACTGCCTTGCTCGTGATCCTTTTCGTCATGAAAGAGACAGATGAGGTATCGCGTCTGTTCATCGGCTTCCTATTCATTCTGAATCTCCTCATCACGTATTTTTTCAGGGCGGTGATAAAGGCCGTCATCCATGAGAGATTCCGGAAGAACAACAACAAGACTCATATCATCATCGTTTGCTTCAGGGAGAATGCCGTAAAGATCTACGAGCAGATCATGGCCTCCAACTCCGGAAGCATACAGGTGGACAGGTTCATGCTCCTTGACCAGGAGAAAAGACTGACTCCGATCGAGGGCGTAAAGATCATGTACCGCCAGGAAATGCAGGAATTCCTGAGAACGCACATCGTCGATGAAGTCTATATAGGCTCCAAAGCCAAAGACGTAGGCAAGCTCATCAACTGGTTCCTGTCGATGGGTGTTATCGTCCACATCATGACTGATGTATTTGTGCACGAAGTTCCAAATGTCCGCATTGATAAGGTTGGCAACAGCACCTGCATTACATCAACGATATCACCGATCACGACAGGGCAGAAGCTCGTTAAGCGCACCTTTGACATAATCATTTCACTGATCGGTCTGGTGATCACCGGAGTGCTGTTCATCATCTTTGCACCGGTCATATTCATCCAGAGTCCGGGCCGAGTCATCTTCTCGCAGGTCAGGGTGGGTCTCAACGGCAGGCACTTTAAGATCTACAAGTTCAGGACGATGTATCCTGATGCCGAGGAACACAAAAAAGAACTGATGGGCGATAACGAGATAAGCGGTCAGATGTTCAAGGTATCGCGTGATCCGCGTGTTATCCCGATAGGAAGATTCCTGAGAAGAACGAGCATTGATGAGTTTCCCCAGTTCTTCAACGTGCTTAAAGGGGACATGAGCCTCGTCGGAACAAGGCCGCCCACGCTCGATGAATTTGAGAGATATAAGCCTCATCATATGAGCAGGCTGGCAATGAAGCCCGGTATCACGGGCCTGTGGCAGATATCCGGGAGATCAGATATCACTGATTTTGAACAAGTCGTCGCACTCGACACGCAGTATATAACGAACTACAGCCTCGGACTTGATGTCGAGATATTCCTTAAGACTTTTTTTGCGGTGTTTACGGAGAAGGGGAGCAGGTGAGATCAACGCCCGCAGCGTGATTGCTCGCTACAGTCCTCAGCTTTGGCGCCCAATGCCGCTGTCCCGGAACTCAGTCGCACTTCGCGGGAATAAGTGCGTGCGATATTTATCGTGCGCATATCCGCTCGTGCTCAAAGCAGTTCCGGGACAGGGCATTGAGCTATCACAGGTGGTGGCTAGAGTGACTGGGGTGCCCGCGGAAGTCCGCTCG
>CADBNJ010000033.1 GCA_902795955.1 Oscillospiraceae bacterium | reverse complement strand
GTGTTTGACGTGGGCCTTTAGCTCAGTTGGTTAGAGCAACCGGCTCATAACCGGTCGGTCTTGGGTTCGAGTCCCTGAAGGCCCACCACCGCACTGATCACAATTGAATATGGGAGGATTCCCGAGTGGCCAAAGGGAACAGACTGTAAATCTGTCGTCAGCGACTTCGGTGGTTCGAATCCACCTCCTCCCACCAGAACGAGGCGCCTTTTGTCATATGACAAGAGGCGTTTCCATTAAGAGATAAACCGGTCGGTGTTATAAAGGATCAAACATGAGAAAGCTGAATAAGATAACTTATCTGGATAAGATCGACCAGACTTTCACGTGGGTTGACAATCTCATGCGCAATAAGACCGTTATTGCATTAATGCTCCTTATTGACGGTGTGACTTTCGTTATTACTCCTAATGCAGGTGTGAACGGACTGGCAAGGGGAGTTGCTTTCACGGTTGCGATTGCGGCCGTTACTGTTCTTGTCGGCGCCGTATTTGAGAAGAATAAGACAAAAAAGACAATCGTCACTATCTGTTCGTCATCAATTGTGATCGCCTTGTGTGCTGCAATGTATATCTGGCCTAAGATCCCTTCTGCCGTTCTTACATATCTTCTGGCGGTAATAATAATATCTGACGGTATGTCCAATGTTCTGCACACGCTTAAGCTGGAGAAGCTCATCGCAAGGAGGAAGGTCACTGCAGACAGATTAAAAGGTATAGACAGAGTGATTCAAGATAAGCTTCCGAATGATGAGATAGCTCATAGCCTGCAACAGGGAGTAAATGAGCAGATATCAAAGCGTCTTGCTCCGGTAAATGAGATTAAGAGCAGGTTCGGTATGCATTCCGCGATCCAGATAATCATCGACTTTCTGTCGATAACTGCAGGTGTCCTTATCCTGTTCTTCCCGTGGTTTTTTGGAGTCAGGCTTATGCAGATATGCGGATTTGCTATGTTTATCGCTGCTTCCAACAGCCTGTGGATCACACTGCGTGCATATATGCACAAGCGCAAGATCACGTTGCTGTTATATCTGGCTTCACAGATTGACACATGATTTACTCAAAGTGATGTTTCTCTATCACGCTGTTCGTGATAGAATGTGACAGTATTATTTGTTTAGGAGTTTTTATGGTAATCTGGGATTATATTGTTGCACTTATATTCGGTATCGTTGAAGGTATAACGGAGTGGCTTCCGATAAGCTCGACAGGACATATGATCCTGCTGAACGAGTTCCTCAAGATAAATGTTTCCGAGGATTTCTTCGGTCTCTATCTCGTCGTCATCCAGCTTGGCGCTATCTGTGCCGTTATATTGCTGTTCTGGAAGGAATTATGGCCTTTCGGTGCGAAGAACAATGCGCATCCGCTGTCGAAGCAGGGAGCAGGCAGATATATCAAGACAGATATCTTTCAGATGTGGTTCAAGATCCTTGTGGCATGTATTCCTGCAGCCATCGTCGGTATTGTCCTCGATGACTGGCTTGACGAGCATCTCTATAACTATGTTGTAGTTGCAATATCACTGATAATATTCGGTATTATCTTTATCGTAACTGAGTCAGTTCTCAAGAAGAACAAGATCAGGCCAGAGATCACCAAGATCGAGCAGATCACTTATAAGCATGCCTTTATTATCGGAGTCTTCCAGCTGATCGCTGCGATCTTCCCGGGAACCTCAAGATCTGGTACGACTATCGTCGGTTCATTGATGATCAAGATAAGCAGGAGCTGTGCCGCTAAGTTCACTTTCTTCCTTGCCGTGCCTGTTATGCTCGGTGCAAGCCTCCTTAAGATTCTGAAGTATGACGGTTCCATCAATGGTACCGAGATCGTGCTCCTGCTCATCGGAATGGTGTCCGCGTTCATAGTTAGTTTATTTGTAATCAAGGCTCTGATGAGTTATATTAGAAAGCATAACTTTAACGTGTTCGCTTTCTACAGGATCGTTTTGGGGCTTATGGTGCTTATCTTCGGCCTCACGGGTATTATAGGTAAATAGAATGAGAGCTGATTTTGAGATACCGGAAGGATTTGAGCCGATCTGGTCTGATGATTTCATAGGTGATGCTTTAAGCTTTGCCGAATGGAACGAGGAGATCCATGCGCAAGGCAAGTTCTTCCATGAGCTTCAGGAATATGTTGCCAGCGAACGCAATGTTTTTGTCAGGGACGGACATATATATATTTGTCCTGTCAAGGATCACATGCCTGACGGTTCTTTAAGGTATACATCAGGACGAATCAGTACATTCGGCAAGCACGAATTCCGTTACGGATACTTTGAAGCAAAGGTCAAGGTTCCCAAGGGCAAAGGACTGAGGCCTGTATTCAGTCTTGTATCGGATACGGACAAGTACGGTAATTGGCCCGGATGCGGAGAGATAGACATTATGGAGTATAACTGCTCCGAACCCAATGTCCTGTACGGTACGATCCATTCCGCATCGGGAGGAGACAATCCGCATCACATTCTTCAGCAGGGTATTTATAAGATAGATCCCGAGCACGCGCCTGACAGTGAATTCCATGTTTATGCGTGTGATTGGGAGCCGGGACTCATCAGATTCTTTGTCGATGGTGTCGAATACTTCAAGTGCGAGGAACCCAAGTCATTTGATCACCCGATGTATCTGGTCATGGGCGTGGCTGTCGGCGGTGACTGGCCCGGGGTCCCTGATTCAGATACTGTCTTTGGTCCTGACAATTCAATGTGTGTTGATTATGTAAGAATACTTCGCAGAGAGGATTTTGTTCTGCCTGTCACCGGCAGAAGGCGTAAAATGCTCGGAATCTGCGGTGTGTGGGAAGATGCCGAGAACTTCAATATGTTTATCAGAAGCCTTCAGTCTCCCGATGTTACAAAGGACTATGTTCTTACGGTCTTCACTTTCAGCATTCCTTCGCCAAATGAAGACTCGCTGGAATCAGACCTGCGTTTTGCCAATTTTATTGATACAGTCGGTCTCAGCGGCATCATAATCTTCGGAGAGATGATCAAGAATGAGAAGGTGATAGCAAGACTTATCAATAACGCTCATAAGCGCCGTATCCCCGTAATGATGTTTGAGCACACCATGCCTTTCTGCATCAATTTCCAGCTTGATTATGCAGACGGTTTTGAGAAAATGGTCCGCCATATAGTTGAGGATCACGGACTGCGTGAAGTTGACATGTTTGCAGGCTTCAGAGGCAATCCATTCTCTGAAGAACGTATTGAGATATATAAGAGTGTTCTCAAAGAGAACGGCATTCCTTTCGATGAGATGAGGGTTCATTACGGTGATTTCTGGGACGCAGCCGCATATCGCGTGCTCGAAGCCTTGTTGAGGTCAGGATACAAAGTCCCTCAGGCCTTTGTTTGTGCTAATGATTCAATGGCGATCGGTGTGTGTGACGCTCTTAAGAAGTATGGATACAGGGTACCTGAAGATTGCCTGGTTACGGGTTTTGACGGCATCTGGAAGAGCGAATTCCAGACACCTTCCATAACGACGTGCGAACCTGATTATGAGTTTATGAAAGACACCATTCTTGATATCATGAATTCCTTCGACCGCAGTGAGAAGGATATCAAGGTCGGTTATAACATTGTCCTGCGTCATTCGTGCAACTGCAGGCATGACGATCAGGATAAATGGCCTGTCATAGTGTCGAATCTGAATAATGACAACCAGGATTATTTCAGACACATGCTCGAGATGGGAAGATTTATCTCCAGAACGATCAGCATGAGCGACGTTGTCGAAGCTTCTGCCGATCTGCAGCATTATCTGTGGCTTTGGAAGGATCAGTATTATTTTATAGGCATCCGCGAAGACGAGGACTGGATCCACGCCATCTTTGAAGGATGGGGCGGAGAGTATAAATATGACCGCAAATTCTTCCATATGCCGGAGGTGCTGCCTGACATGAACCTGTTGCTTGCTGAAGACAGCGGTATCAACATACTGTTATTCAAGCAGGCAAAGGCAAGAACAGAGTCGTTCGGGTATATTGCATCAGGGCTCAGCGAGATATCGCTCAGATCAGAGCAGCGTTTTGAGGAGTTCTCATTATTCGTGTCTGCCATGATCCATTCGGTTATCAATAACAGACAACTGATAACGGCTAATCAGGAGATCGAGAGAATGTCCAATGCAGACTATCTTACAGGTCTTTATAACAGACGCGGCTTCATGACGGAAGTGAACAGCGCCGTCTCCGCTCCTGATAATGCCGGTAAATGGATCACTTACTTTACTGCAGATCTTGACGGACTGAAGAACATTAACGATTATTACGGCCATAACGAAGGTGATCTGGCGATCAAGGCGCTCGCGAATGCAATTAAGACTTATGTCGGCAATTCCGGTTTCTGCGCACGCTACGGCGGTGATGAGTTTGCTTTCGTTATTATTGGAGATACACCTTTGGCAGGGAAGATCGGAATGATACGTGACATGATCAACGACATCATTCAGAAAGACAGTTCCGTCAGCGGTAAGAGATACCGTGTAAAGGCAAGTATCGGATGCGGCGAGATGGTGATCAGTGCCAATACGGCAAATATAGACGCCATCACGCATATTGCCGATGTCGAGATGTACAAGGATAAATACTCTAAGAGATGATCACCTGTTATCGATGGGGATGTAATCCTGTCTGTCCTGCACACACATATATGCGGGCCTTATGATCTTGCCTGCGTTGTTGATCTCTTCGATCCTGTGCGCTGACCAGCCGGAGATCCTCGCGATCGCGAACAGGGGAGTGTAGAGTTCCACGGGAAGTCCGAGCATGGAATATACAAAGCCGCTGTAGAAATCGATATTGGCGGATACGCCTTTGAAGATCTTCCTCTCTTTGGAAATGAGTTCGGCAGACAGTCTCTCGATCCTGGAATAGAAATTGAATTCCGCAACGCGGTTCTTCTCAATAGAAAGCTTCTCAACAAATTCTTTGAAGATCAATGCCCTGGGGTCTGATATCGAATATACTGCATGACCGAGCCCGTATATGACTCCGGCTTTATCGAATGCTTCCTTGTGAAGTATCTTCTTGAGATATTCGGTGATCTCTTCATCATCATCCCAGTCACTGATATTCTTCTTGATGTCGGCGAACATCTTCATCGCCATTATATTTGCTCCGCCGTGCTTCGGCCCCTTGAGCGAACAGAGTGAAGCCGCTACGGATGAATATGTATCCGTTCCCGAACTCGATACTACGTGAGTCGTAAAGGTCGAATTGTTGCCGCCGCCATGCTCGGCATGAAGGATAAGGGCGATATCAAGTATCTTCGCTTCAAGAGGCGTAAATTTGGAATCCGGTCTGAGCATATACAGAATGTTCTCTGCAGTCGACAGATTGGGCTTCGGCCTGTGAATGATGAACGAGCCCTTGTCATTATAGTATTGCTTAGCCTGATAGCTGTAGACTGATATCAGAGGGAAGAATGCAATAAGCTCCAGCGACTGTCTAAGCACGTTTGCAATGGACAGGTCGTTGCAGTTCTGATCATAGGCATAGAGATTGAGAACACCTCTTGCCAGATTGTTCATTATGTCATTGCTTGGCTTCTGCATTATGACATCACGGACATAGTTCTTCGGCAGAAGTGTCCTGAATCCCGCAAGCATATTGCAGAAATCCGATAATTCCTTCCTGGACGGGAGCTTGCCGAAAAGAAGGAGGAAGGAGGCCTCTTCAAATCCGTAATGATCATCCATCGGATGGTTGGAGATGATATCCCTGACGTTGATCCCTCTGTAATACAGTTCACCGTCACACGGAACAGATCTGCCGTCGACAATGCGGGAAGCAACTATCTCGGAGACTTCGGTAAGACCTGTAAGGACACCTTTGCCGTTCAGGTCGCGTAATCCCCTCTTAACATCAAACTTACTGTAAAGCTGCGGATCGATCTTCTCGTTCATGCAGTATTTTGCAAGAGCTTCAATGTCCGGTGTTACTTTGGAATATTTGTTGTATACGGGCATAAGGACCTCCTCAGGATGACAGTTAATACAAAAATTATATAATATAACAACTAAAATTGACATCTTGTATTTTAGTGATAAATATGGCAATTTAGCAAGCTAAAGTATCAGATCAGAAAGCCTCCGTTTACGCCTATGATCTGACCTGTAATATAAGATGCAGCAGGGGATGAGAGGAAGTAAACAGCGTTTGCAATATCCTCGGCAGTTCCCAGTCTGCCCAGCGGAGTCTCATTCTTCAATTCATCCTTATCTTCATCCGAATATGCCGCCATCATATCAGTATCAACGACTCCGGGGGATACTGCATTCACTCTGATACCCGAAGGCCCGAGTTCCTTGGCAAGTGATCTGACATAAGAATCAACAGCCCCCTTGGATGCAGCATACAGAGCCTCACATGATGCTCCGGTCTGCCCCCACATCGAAGAGATCGCTATGATCACTCCGCGCTTATTATGGATCATAGAGGGGATAACTGCATTTGACACATTGAACAGCCCTCCGAAATTCGTATCCATAACACTTCTGTATTCATCCGTTCCGAAATCTGTCGCAAGGCCGGTAACGCTTATACCGCTGTTGGATATGAGAACATCTACAGCACCGTTGACTGATTCGATATATGCAACTGCCTGCTTAACACTGTCTGCATCACTGACGTCACAGCGGACCGCAGTCATATCATCTTCTCCGGGCAATGTGTTCTTGTAAAAATAGCTGACTCTCCATCCGTTCTGCTTAAAAAGCCTGCAGACAGCCTTGCCGATACCTCTTGAACCGCCTGTAACCAGAATGTGTCCCATAACCCCTCCAATGACCGTTTGTACTATTATGTACGATATTTGTGGTTGTATGCAAGCGAAAATAATTTATAATCTATATGTTCACGAAAGAGAGGTTACAGATGTCGGATTCAGATGAGATCAAGATAAATGACAGCGGGATCGATAATGACGTTGTCGATTCCGAAGAATATAAAAGGGCTCTGGAGACTCTTAATTCCAGAAAGAGCGACAGAGTCAGGAAGGTCAAGGAGAAGAAGACTGCCAAAGAGGGGAAGAAGGAGCCTTCAGCAAAGAAGACGGATCCCGTTATTCCTATCTGCATAATCCTTGTGTTTTTGGTGCTTTTCGGATCGCTGTTCTATTTCCTTTTGCCTTTGATGATGAATCCTGCAATGGACTTCACATATGAAGAATTCAAGGAGAGATTCGAGAACACCGCTGAGTATCATGATCTTCTGTCAAATTTTGATTTCGATCTGGGCGGCGTTAAGTATACAAATAACTCAGATAGTTCACTTTCTTTTAAGATAACCGACAAGAGCAGCTATCTTGATTATTTTGAGAAGAATATCAATCCTCAGTTCGGTGTAGCGATACAGGGGCAGGCACGTAAATTCGACGGGAAACTGACATTTATAAGAGCTATCTCGGAATTTGATGACAGGATCAGCAATGTAAATGTCATGTCTCATTATTTCAGCACGATCTTTAACGCCTTGTACAGGGACAGGTCTTCACAGCAGTGCTATGAGCTTGCTACGCAGCTCCTGACAAACTTTAAGAAATCAGAGATAAACTATACCGTTGACGGCAAGTATGCATACAGGATCATATACGGTGCAGATACTTCAAGCAACATCGGATTCATTGCCCTGGAGATAATCCCTTCAAGCGCTGTCTGATCATTATTGCTCTTGATTTTAAAGGGAGATAAGACTATCCTATACCTGTATCTTTAAACAGCCCGGCGAGACTGTAAGATTTACGGATAACTGAATAACGAGCTATAGGTGAATTTTACATATATGACCGGGATAATAATATCCCGGTCTTTTTATGCCGGTAAAATGCAGGAGAGATAATATGTCAGACAACGTCAAATCAGTGCTAATGGATGAGGCCGCAGTCAAGAGAGCACTCATCAGGATCTCTCACGAGATAATCGAACGGAATCAGGGCCTCGACAACGTTGCACTTATCGGAATCCAGAGAAGAGGTGTTCCGATGGCAAAGTTCATCAGGGATTACCTTAATGAGATCGAAGGTGTCAAGGTTCCAATGGGAATTCTTGATATAACATTCTACAGAGATGATCTGTCGATGCTGTCAAGCCACCCGGTAGTGCACAGCACTGATATCCCGTTTAATGTCAACGGAAGCAAGATAGTTCTTGTTGATGATGTTCTGTTCACGGGAAGGACGATAAGGTCTGCGATAGATAATATTTTCGATATGGGAAGGCCTGACGAGGTGCAGCTCGCGATACTGATCGACAGAGGACACAGACAGCTGCCTTTCAGAGCTGACTATGTCGGCAAGAATGTGCCTACTTCGCTGTCTGAGAGGGTGGAGGTCGAGCTTGAGGAAGTTGACGGTCAGACACAGGTATTGCTGTGTGCAAGGGAGGTGGTCTGATGGGACTTAAGAACAAAGACCTTTTGGGAATGAAGCAGCTTACTGCAGAGGAGATAATGGAGATCCTTGATACAGCCAAGATGATGAAGATGGTCATCGAATCAGGCAACAAGAAGACGACTCATCTGCAGGGCAAATCGATAGTCACGCTGTTCTATGAGAACAGCACACGTACAAGATTATCATTCGAACTCGCTTCCAAATACATGGGCTCAGCATCTGCCAACATCTCAACATCAGGCAGTTCCGTCAACAAAGGCGAGTCACTGCTCGATACTGCAAGAACGATCGACATGATGGGAACCGACATAATAATCATGCGTCATAATCAGTCAGGCGCTCCCCATTTTATTGCACCCTATCTCAACGCATCTGTCGTTAATGCGGGAGACGGTATGAATGAACATCCTACACAGGCGCTTCTTGACATGCTTACCATGTATGAGAGATTCGATACTTTCGAAGGGAAGAAGATAGCCATATGCGGTGATATATACCACAGCAGAGTAGTCAGGTCTAATGCGATCGGTCTTACAAAACTCGGCGCGAAGGTATCAGTCTATGGCCCGAGGACGATGATGCCTATCGGAATCGAGAAGATGGGCGTAACGGTGGCAGACAGTGTTGAGGACTGCTGCAGGGACGCTGACGCGGTAATGGGCCTCAGAGTCCAGCTTGAGAGACAGAAGAGTTCACTGTTCCCGTCTGTATCCGAATATGCAAGATTCTATGCAATAACCAAAGAAGCGCTTGCATGTGCTAAGCCTGATGCATTTCTGATGCATCCCGGGCCTTGTAATCACGGCGTGGAACTGCCGACCGAAGTTTATGATTGCGATCAGTCAGTCATAAACCAGCAGGTGACTAACGGTGTCGCCGTAAGAATGGCCGTGCTATACCTTCTCATGGCAAGGAGGAATGAATTATGAGATTGATACTGAAGAATTGTAACGTGATGGGTAAGGAGATCAGGGATATCTATATCTCTGACGGGAAGTTCTGCGCACCATACGGAGAGTCAGAGGCTGACAGGATCATCGATGTGAAGGGAAATCTCGTAACTCCCGGTCTTGTTGATATGCACGTTCATTTCAGAGAGCCGGGTCAGGAATACAAGGAGAACATCGAGACCGGTTCCAAAGCAGCCGCAAGAGGCGGTTTTACAAGCGTATGCTGCATGCCTAACACAAGTCCCGTCGTCGATAACGCCGCCATAGTGGAGAGTATTATCAAGAGAGCAGGAGACATAGGATTATGCAGGGTTTATCCGATCGGAGCTGCCAGCAAGGGGCTCAACGGCGAAGAATTATCAGAGATCGGCCTCATGAAGGAAGCAGGAATTGTAGCAGTCTCCGATGACGGTAAACCTATCTCCACTGCCGGATTCATGCGCAAAGTCCTTGAATACTGTGCGGATTTTGATGTTCCGGTATTGGATCACTGCGAAGACAAATCGCTGTCAGGCGGAGCAATGAATGAAGGACCGGTATCAACATCTATCGGAATCCGCGGTATACCTTCAGCTTCCGAGGACGTCATGATAGCCAGAGATATCATTATCGCGGAATACCTCGGACTTCCCGTACATCTCTGCCATGTCAGCACAAAAGGCGGCATGAGAATGATCAGGGAAGCTAAGGCCAGAGGAGTTAAGGTTACATGCGAGACATGCCCTCATTACTTCACGCTTACTGATGAGAGCTGTGTCAACTACAGTGCAAATTATAAAATGCATCCGCCGCTCGGTACGCAGGAGGATGTCGATGCAGTTATCGAAGCGATAGTTGACGGCACGGTAGACATGATAGTTACCGACCACGCACCTCATCATCAGGATGAGAAGGAGATTGAGTTCTCGCTTGCACTTAACGGCATCGTCGGACTCGAATCATCTTTTGCACTTGGCTATACATACCTTGTCAAGACAGGCAGGATAACGCTTGACAGGCTGATCGAAATGATGTGCCACAATCCTTCGTCTCTCCTTAAGCTCGGCAGGGGCGGTATGAATACCGGAGATGATGCGGACCTCGCTGTTTTCGATGTGGAAAATGAGTTTGTATTCGATAAGAACAAGATGCTCACCAAAGGAAGGAATACTCCTTATGACGGCTGGAAGCTGTATGGTGAGACTCTTTATACGGTAATGGGAGGTAAGATAACATATGAGAAACTTTGCTGATGAACTGGTAAGAAGGATCGCGGAACTTGATAACCCTACTGTGATGGGACTTGATCCCAAACTGGAGTACATTCCTCAGGTGCTTATCGATGAAGCCGTGAGGGAATATCCTGATGATGCATCCAAAGCTACGGCACATGCCATCTGGCTCTTCAACAAAGCGCTGATCGACGCAGTGTACGATATAGTCCCTGCAATCAAACCTCAGCTTGCTTATTATGAACTTTACGGAATCGAAGCTTTGAAAGTGCTTAACAAGACAATACAGTATGCTCAGAGCAAAGGTATGCTCGTGATCGCAGACTGTAAGCGCAACGATATCGGAGCGACGTCAACTGCTTATGCAGAAGGCATCTTAGGCTCTACAGAGATCATCAACGGCACCAAAGTCAGCATGATGAACGCCGATTGCGCCACGGTCAACGGATACCTCGGAATAGACGGGGTTAAGCCTTTCCTTGATGTCTGCGGCAGAGACGGCAAGGGTATATTCATTCTTGTAAGAACATCCAATCCTTCGGCAGGAGATCTTCAGGATCTCGAGCTTGGCGACGGCAGGAAAGTATATGAAGCAATGGCATCTCTCGTTAACACATGGGGAGAGGATCTGACCGGTGAAGAAGGATTCTCTTCAGTCGGCGCTGTAGTCGGCGCCACATGGCCCGAACAGGCTGTCGAAGCGCGTAAGCTGATGCCTCATAACCTTATTCTTGTTCCGGGTTACGGAGCACAGGGAGCAGGCCCGGATGCTGCCGTAGCTTCATTTACGGCAGACGGTAAGGGTTCTATCGTGAACGCATCGAGGAGTCTCATGTGTGCGTGGAAGAAGAGAGAGGACCTCGATCCTTCTGACTTTGCCAAAGCAACGCGTGATGAGGCGATAGACATGAGAACAAAACTCAATAACGCATTGAAGGACCGTAAATACGTATGAATCAGGAATACACTTGTAAAGTCTTAAAGCGCGTGATGCTTACATCCGATACTGCTTATCTTACGATCGGCTGTGCTGATATTGCCGGAAAGGCAGTTCCCGGACAGTTTGTGAATGTATCATGCTTCAGGTTCCTCAAGAGACCTTTCGGAATTGCAAGCGTTGACAAGGTTAACGGTACATTCTGCATCGGCATTAAGATCGTCGGTGAGGGAACAAAGGAACTCGCTTCTATCGAAGAGGGAAGCACCATCAATGTGCTGGGACCTTTGGGAAACGGTTTTGATCTTGGATTATCGGATTCGTTCATTCTCGTCAGCGGCGGAACGGGAGTGTTTCCGGTCAACTTCGCATATGAGGTGCTCAGACAGGCAGGCAAGGATGTTACCATGGTTCAGGGCTTCAGAGATAAGTCGCAGATCTGCCTCACATGTGATGATTACATCGTTACTACAGATTCAGGTGATTACGGCATCAAGGGCACCTGCATTGCGGGCCTGGATACGCTGTCACCTGACAAGAACACAGTTGTATGCTGCGTAGGACCCGTTCCAATGATGAAAGCAGTCGGGAACTGGGCCAAAGACAAAGGCCTCCGCTGCTATGTATCAATGGAACAGCGTATGGCATGCGGCATCGGCATATGTCTCGTCTGTGTCTGCAAAGTAAGGGCTGAGGAGGAAGGGATACCTTTCAAGCATGTCAGATGCTGTAAGGACGGCCCCGTTTTTCCCTTCGAGGAGGTGATCCTGTGAGCAGATTATCGGTAAAAGTCGGTAATGTTTCCCTTAAGAGTCCGTTGATACTTGCATCGGGAACATGTAATTTCGGACACGAATTATCCGGGTACTACGATCTGTCAATACTCGGCGGTCTGTCTTCCAAGGGATTGACGATAAAGCCCAGGGCAGGCAACGAAGGCGTGCGCGTTGCAGAGACGGCTGCCGGAATGCTCAATTCAGTCGGACTTCAGAATCCCGGAGTAGATTATTTCATCGAACACGATCTCGATTACATGAGATCGCTCAATACCGGTGTAATAGTCAATGTAGCGGGACATTCATATGATGATTACATGGCAATGATCGACAAGCTCGATCCTCACAAGGATAAGATCGACGCTCTTGAGATCAATCTGTCGTGCCCGAATGTTAAGGCAGGCTGCATGAGCATAGGTACAGATCCTGCTCAGATACGCGAGATAGTATCTGCCATGAGACAGAGGACCGGTCTGCCTCTCTGGATCAAATTGACACCTAATGTTACGGATATAAAGGCAATGGCTCTTGCAGCTCAAAGCGCTGGTGCCGATGCCGTCGTTCTTATAAACACATTGCTGGGTATGGTAATCGACATCAGGACGGGACGCCCTGTGCTTCATAACAATACGGGCGGTTATTCCGGTCCTGCCATCAAACCCGTGGCAGTAAGGATGGTTGCCGAATGTTCGCAGGTTCTTGATATACCTGTTATCGGATGCGGCGGTGTAATGAACTATAAAGACGTTATCGAGTTCATGATAGCCGGAGCTTCTGCCGTCGAGATCGGCACGGCAAGCCTTATTCATCCTGCGTGTCCCGTCGATATTACGAATGATCTGGAGCAGTACTGTGAGGACAATCAGATCGAACTGTCTGAACTGACCGGAACGCTTAAGCTGTGGTGAAATAATGAATCTCAAAGAGCTTAAGACAGGTCAGAGAGCCGTGATCAGAAGTGTTGAAGGAGAGGGTGCGTTAAGACAGCACCTTCTTGATATGGGTGTAATCCCCGACGCTGAGATATCGATCGTCAAATATGCCCCGATGGGAGATCCCGTAGAGGTAAGACTCTATGATTACGAACTTACTTTGAGACTGTCTGAAGCAGAACGGATCATTGTCGAACCTGTTGAACCGGACGAACATGTTGAACACGGCGTTCAGACAGAATTCAGTAAGACCGAGCACCCCGGTCTGGGTGAGGGCGGAAGGTTCCACCCCAAAGGAACAGGTAATCCGCTGCCTTCCGGTACTACTCTTACATTCGCTCTTGTCGGCAATCAGAACTGCGGCAAGACCACATTATTCAATGCTTTGACGGGTTCGAATCAGAGAGTGGGTAATTTCCCCGGAGTAACGGTGGACCGCAAAGACGGAGTTATAACAGGACATCCCGATACTCTTGTGACCGATCTCCCCGGTATTTATTCAATGTCCCCGTACAGCAACGAGGAAGTTGTATCAAGAGACTTCGTGCTCAATGAGAAGCCTAAAGCGATCATCAATATCGTTGATGCGACCAACATCGAACGTAATCTGTATCTGACATTACAGCTTCTGGAGATGGATATTCCGATGGTCGTCGCACTCAACATGATGGATGAGCTCAGATCTAACGGCGGGAGCGTTGACGTCAACACTCTGGAGGCTCAGCTGGGCGTTCCTGTCGTACCGATATCAGCTGCAAAGAATCAGGGAATCCAGGAGCTGATCGATCACGCAATACACATTGCCAGGTATCAGGAGAGACCCGGGCGGCAGGACTTCTGTGATGAGAACGATCACGGAGGCGCAGTTCACAGATGCATTCATTCTCTTACTTATTTCATTGAGGATCATGCGGCAAAGAACGGCATTCCTGTCCTCTTTGCGATCAACAAGTTAATTGAAGGCGACAAACTGATAATCGACAGACTTGCGCTCGATGACAACGAGCTCAAGACCGCCGAGCACATGATCAGACAGATGGAGACGGAACGCGGACTTGACAGAACGGCGGCAATTGCCGAGATGCGTTTCGCATTTATAAGGAAGGTATGCTCAAGGACCTTCCGCAAGCCCAAACTCAGCAAGGAACGCAGGCGCAGTGAGTGCCTTGACAGGGTCCTCACGGGCAAATACACGGGCATTCCCGCATTCATTTTGATAATGGCTTGCATTTTCCTGCTGACTTTTAACGTGATCGGCAAATTCTTTCAGGACCTTATCGAGGCCGGCGTCGACAAGCTGACGGGTCTTACCGACACGGCACTTGCGAATGCACATGCAAATTCATTCATTCACGGACTGGTCATAGAGGGCATCTTTGCCGGTGTCGGAAGCGTGCTAAGTTTTCTGCCGATCATAATCACGCTCTTTTTCTTCCTGTCGATACTTGAGGATACCGGCTATGCTGCGCGGATCGCTTTTGTTATGGACAGGCTTCTGCGTAAGATCGGCCTGTCGGGAAGAAGCATCGTTCCCATGCTGATCGGCTTCGGCTGCACCGTTCCTGCAGTAATGGCTACGAGGACACTTCCCAGCGAAAGGGACAGGAGGATGACCATACTTCTTACGCCTTTTATGAGCTGTACGGCAAAGCTTCCGATATACGCATTCTTTGTAAACGCTTTTTTCCCTGATTACGGCGGACTGATCATGGTGGGATTATACCTGCTCGGCATTATTACGGGCATTATAGTTGCGCTGTTCTACCGCAATACACTGTTCAAGGGTGAGGCTGTCCCTTTTGTAATGGAGCTTCCCAATTACAGGCTTCCCAAGGCAGGCAATGTGTACAGGCTCCTTAAGGATAAAGCATGGGATTTCATCCGCCGTGCCTTCACGATAATACTTGTTGCCACCATTATCATATGGCTCCTCAGGAGCTTTGACTTCAGCTTCAGGATGGTTGACGATTCGCGCGAAAGCATACTTGCCGTCATTGCAGGCTTCATAGCGCCTGTATTAGCTCCAATAGGCCTCGGTGACTGGCGGATAGTAACATCACTCATAACAGGCTTCATCGCCAAGGAGAGCGTCGTATCGAGCCTGAAAGTGTTGTTCGGCGAGAGTGTTGCGGGTGCGTTAACGCCGCTCGCTGCGTTGTCACTTCTTGTATTCTCACTCCTTTATACGCCCTGTGTCGCCGCGATCGCGTCGATAAGAAGGGAAATGGGTGCCAAGTGGGCTGCAGGCGTAGTAATATGGCAGTGTGTCGTTGCCTGGCTCATATCGTTTGCCGTTTACTCTATCGGCAGCCTTTTCTGAACAATTTTCAATTTATTTAAGATATTCACCGTTAATACACAGTGATAATGGTATAATTAGATGTATTAATTTTGAGGAGTAAGATATGATCAACCGTATTATTTCAGACCTTTTTAAGACAAATGCAGTAAGAGTGGCACCCGCAGATGAGCCTTTCTGGTATACATCTGGCAAATTAGGACCTTTCTACTGTAATACGCACTTCCTTCTGCATGATGAAGAGATAGCAAACGAAGTGCTCAAATTCATAGAGAAGAGTATTGCTGAAGATAAACTGTCAGCGCCCAAGGAGATATTCGGAGTTCTTTACGGACTCTATCATGTGTCGCCTTCATACAGGAATGTTATCGATTCCATTGTTGATGCGGCAAAGGAATTTGATTTTGACATCATTTCGGGCGGCGAGAGAAGGGATTTCATATTCTCGATGGTTCCCGCTTATATTCTCGGCAAGGCACATCTCACGATCTACAAGGATCTTACGGCTGTATACAGCACCTCTGATTTCCGCGAGACGGTAAATGCAGGGGATGTTGTCCTCAAGGGTAAGACGTCGCTTCACATTGCCGACCTTATCACGGAAGCTTCAAGTTATGAGCGTGCATGGGTTCCCGTCCTTAATATCCAGGAAGTATCGATCGACAATACAATCGCCGTAGTTGACAGACACCAGGGCGGTGAGGAGAAGCTCAGATCCATGGGTATCGCAATGAAGACGCTTGCGGGAATTGACAAGGAGCTTTTTACCGAAGCACTGGCACAGGGTATTATCGATCAGGCTCAGTTCGATCTTGTTATGAGTTTCCTTGCAGATCCCGATAAATACATGAGAGATTTTATCGCCTCGCATCCTTCCTTCATTGAGGAGCAGATCGCGCTCGGCGGCAAGAATAAAGAGAGAGCGGAACTTGCGAGATCAAAGGGTTTCTGCTGATAGGAGTTATTTTACATGTGGTTTGATGAATCAGTTATTTACCAGATATATCCTCTGGGTTTATGTGACGCGCTCAAAGGCGGATCGCCGGATGAGCATAAGATACTTAAAGTAATCGACTTTATTCCTCACATCACGAAGCTGGGTGCAACCTGCGTGTTGTTCAATCCGTTGTTTGCGAGTGATTATCACGGTTATGATACAAAGGATTTTCTGACACTCGATCCGAGACTCGGAACAAATGAGGATCTTAAGACAGTTTGCAAGGCGATAAAGGATGCCGGCCTCAAGATCATGTTTGACGGGGTATTCAATCATGTAGGACGCGGATTCTGGGCATTCAGGGATGTACAGGAGCACAAATGGGATTCTGCATACAAAGACTGGTTTAAGATCTCTTTTGACGGCAATTCCAATTACAATGACGGTTTCTGGTATGAGGGCTGGGAAGGTCATTATGAACTTGTAAAGCTCAATACATGGAACGGCGAGGTCCGCGACCATATCTATCAGGTAATGAAGAACTGGGTATCCGAATATGACATAGACGGGTTGAGACTTGATGTTGCATATTGCCTCGATGCCGATTTCCTCAAAGCACTCAGATGGTATGCGGGACAGGTCAAGGAGGATTTTGTTCTTCTCGGTGAGACACTGCACGGAGATTATAACAGATGGATGAATGATGAAGCCTGCAACAGCGTGACAAATTACGAATGCTATAAGGGTTTATACTCCAGCTTTAACAGCGGCAACATGTTTGAGATCGCACATTCCCTTAACCGTCAGTTCTCTAACGAGCCATGGTGCCTCTACACGGGCAAGCATCTTCTTTCTTTTGCGGATAACCATGATGTTACGAGAGTTGCCTCGATACTGACTGATAAGAATCATCTCAAGCCTATATACGGAATGGTTTTCGGAATGCCCGGAGTCCCTGCGGTATACTACGGGAGTGAATGGGGTATCGAAGGAGACAAGCATTGGGGAGATGAGAGCCTGAGACCTGCTTTGGACAAGCCTGAGTGGAATGAATTGACTGATCTTATTGCGTCACTTGCCAAGGCAAAAGTCTCATCTGATGCTTTGAATCACGGTTCATACAAGAACATACTGATACAGCCCAAACAGCTTATATTTGAGAGACGCACAGGTAAGGAGAGGGTCCTCGTGGCCGTTAATGCGGATTCGAATGAATTCCGTGCTCATTTCGATGCGCAGTGCGGAAGAGCGACAGATCTTATAACCGGTGAACTCCATGACTTTGGGGGCGGTTCATTGATGGAACCTTATTCCGTTCATTTCTGGAAGTGTGAATGACATGAATGACAACGACATCAGTTTGATTTTGGAGGCTGCATTGTCGGGCAAAGCCGATTTTGCGGAAGTATATCTTGAAGAAGAGTCCACCAGGGGCGTCAGTCTTCTGAACGGCAAAGTAATTAGAGCAGGAACCGGCGCAGGTGCCGGCATCGGAATCAGGATAATGCAGGGAACAAACAGCGTATATGTTTATTCCAATAACCTTGAGACATCGTCGCTCATACACATGGCAAGGGAGGCTGCCCGTGCTCTGCAGGGATCTGCGGAACAGGCAGCTGCCGTCATCAGGGAACTTTGCAGGACTTCTCCCAGCACGGTAAACATCGATCCGGATACGATACCCAAATCCGATACTGTCGATATTCTCAAAAAAGCTGCATCTTTTGCACTTGATTACGATCCTCTCATCACACAGGTAACGGGCGGTTATAATGCTTCTTCCAAGACAATAAGAGTAGTTAATTCAAGAGGTGTAAACAGGGAAGAGACCAAGAAGCGGATCCGTCTGTCAATGGAAGCCATTGCTACGAAGGGCAATGAGAAACAGACAGGCCGTGTGTCACCCGGCACGCAAAGGGGATATGAATTCATTAATGAATACCCGTTTATCGATAAGGTCAGGGAGTGCTGTGATACTGCGATAAGAATGGTCAATGCGGGATATGCTCCTTCAGGCAAGATGCCTGTCATAATCTGCAACGGTTTTGGCGGAGTCATTTTCCACGAAGCATGCGGTCACGCTTTGGAAGCTTCTTCAGTCGGTATCGGCAGTTCATGCTTTACCGGCAAACTCGGTGAACAGATAGCTTCTTCCGTAGTGTCTGCAAGGGATAACGCCAGGATAGAAGGTGAGTGGGGGTCATATTATACTGATGACGAAGGTAATGAATCCTCCGACCTTCTTCTCATAGAGAACGGTATCCTTAAGAATTACCTTGTTGATGAACTCGGATCACGCCGCATGAATATGCCTGTCACGGGCTGTGCAAGAAGGGAAGACTATACTTTCGCGCCGACGTCGCGAATGAGTAATACTTATATCGAGAACGGTTCGTCAACACCCGAAGAGATAATAGCGGCAACTGATGAAGGCCTTTACTGTACACAGATGGGCGGAGGATCCGTCGATACTGCAACGGGTGAGTTGAACTTTGCTGTAAACGAGGCATACATGATACGCGGCGGCAGGATAGCCGAACCGGTAAGAGGTGCTACGCTTATCGGCAAGGGCCCG
>CADBNJ010000032.1 GCA_902795955.1 Oscillospiraceae bacterium | reverse complement strand
GTGGGCTGTACCAGGTTCTTCTCGCAGAATTCCTCGAAGAAGAGGTTGATGATGTCGCCCTTGGTGTGGCGGTCCTCGAACTCGATGTGGTGCTCCTTTGCAAGTGCCTTCGCGGCAGCATCGTCAGGAACGGTGTCGAAGTCGATGCCGGTGTACTTCTTGATGGCGTCGTTCATCGTCAGCCTCTCAAAGGGCTTGCCGAAGTCGATCTCGATGTCGCCGTACTTGATGAGCGTAGTGCCGCAGACCGTCTCTGCCAGATAGCGGAACATGGACTCGGTGAGCTCCATCATGCCGTAGTAGTCAGTGTATGCCTGGTAGAGCTCCATGAGCGTGAACTCGGGATTGTGCCTCGTGTCAACGCCTTCGTTGCGGAACACGCGTCCGATCTCATAAACTCTCTCGAGGCCGCCTACGATGAGTCTCTTGAGGTAGAGCTCGAGGGAGATCCTGAGCTTGACGTCCTCGTCGAGCGCGTTGTAGTGAGTCTCGAAGGGACGTGCAGCGGCGCCGCCGGCATTGCTTACCAGCATGGGAGTCTCGACCTCCATGAAGCCTCTGCCGTCCAGGAAGTTCCTGATCTCCTTGATTATCTTCGATCTCCTGACGAAAGTATCCCTGACCTCGGGATTGACGATGAGATCTGTATATCTCTGTCTGTATCTGGTGTCTGTATCCGTAAGGCCGTGGAATTTCTCGGGGAGGATCTGAAGTGACTTGGACAGGAGCGTCATGCCCGTGGCGTGAACGGAGACCTCGCCGGTCATGGTGCGGAATACGAAGCCCTCAACGCCGTAGATATCTCCGATGTCAGACTTCTTGAAGTCTGCATAAGACTCGTCGCCTATTCCGTCCTTGGATACATAGATCTGGATCCTGCCCTTGAGGTCCTGGATGTTGGCGAACGATGCTTTGCCCATGACTCTCTTGAAGAGCATTCTGCCCGCGAGCCTCACGTTGATGGGGTGGGCGTCGAGCAGGGCGCGCCTTGCATTGTACGCTTCCTTCACGGCAGCGCGGTAAGCCGCGATGGTATCATTATCCGCATCGTCAGCAGGCTTGTCGATCACGGGCTCCACATAATCCTTGAGAATGATCTTCTCCTGTTCCTCGTATTGCCTGATCGCTTCGTCAGTGTGGTGTGTCTGGTCGAACTTTGTGATCACAAAAGGATCCTTGCCCGCAGCCTGAAGATCCGCCAGCTTCTGCCTTCTGACCTTGATGAGCTGACCGATGTCCTGTGGTGCATTATTCTGATTCTGCTGATTATTCTCGTCTGCCATAATGATTCTCCTTTACTAAAATGCAAAAAGCGCGAGTCGTAAAATTCGCGCTTCTTAAAGACCGGTAACTATCTTAAGTAAGATTACTTACCGATCTTGACGATCTTGTATTTGAGGTTGCCGAGGGGGGTAACGACTTCAACTGTGTTGCCCTTCTTCTTGCCCATGATCGCTGCACCGACAGGGGATTCCTCCGAGATCCTGTTCTCGAAGTAATTCTCCTCGTTCTGGCCAACGATCGTATATGTCTCCTCTTCCTTTGTCTGAAGATCTCTCAATGTTACCGTGGAACCGAATGATACGACAGTCTTCAATACCTCATCATCATCGCTGACCTCGGCGTTCTTGAGGAGTTCCTCGATCTCGTGGATACGTGCCTCGTTCTTAGCCTGAGCTTCACGCGCGTCATCGTACTCGGAGTTCTCCGACAAGTCGCCCTGAGCTCTTGCTTCCTCGATCCTTGCAGCGATCTCTGCCTTGATGGTGGTCTTTCTGTTGGACAATTCCTCCTGCAGTTCGTCAAAACCTGCACGGGTAAACTTGTTTTTCTTCTCTTCAGCCATGTTAAAAACCTCTCTTAAATATCTGAAATACTTATTAAATTACACCGACAGACATTTTATCATTATCTTGCCGTTCTGTCATTCTCTTTCTGGATTACGTCGTGAGCGCCGCCCTCGATGATGGAGGTGGAGGATACCACGACGAGACGTGCCTTCTGCTGGAGCTCCTCGATGCTGGACGATCCGCACGAACACATCGTTGCCTTGATCTTGGCGAGGGAAGTGTCGAGGTTGTCCTTTAAGTGGCCTGCATAGGGAACATATGAATCAACGCCCTCCTCGAAAGCCATCTTGCCGCCGGCACCGCCGTCATCATAACGCTGCCAGTTCCTTGCCCTGTTGGAGCCCTCGCCCCAGTACTCCTTGACGTAAGAACCGCCTACGATCAGCTTGCGCGTAGGGGACTCGTCGAACCTTGCGAAATATCTGCCGAGCATAAGGAAATCAGCACCCATTGCGAGCGCGAGCGTCATGTGGTAATCGTGTACGATACCGCCGTCAGAGCAGAGAGGAATGTACATTCCGGTCTCCTTGAAATAAGCGTCTCTTGCCTCGGCAACAGCGAGAACAGCGGAAGCCTGACCGCAGCCGATACCTTTCTGCTCTCTCGTGATACAAATGGAACCGCCGCCGATACCGATCTTGAT
>CADBNJ010000031.1 GCA_902795955.1 Oscillospiraceae bacterium | reverse complement strand
TGACAATGTCAACGGCGATCTCGATGAGACCCCACGCATTGAAGAGAAATACGATGATGGCCACAACGATATATTTGCGGCTCCTGGAGGTGCCGCGGGCTTCTCTCCTTGCGCTTAAGCCTATGTAGAATCTCAGAAGAACATCGGTGATCATGATCATGATCAGCATCACTTCGGTGAGGATCGTAACTATGATGTCGTCATCCATCAGATCCTCAATGATATTTCCCCTGACAGGTCCGATCAGACACTCCATGATCATCTTGATAATGCTCCAGCATCCGAATGCCGCAACACCCATTCCCACTACCGAAAGCGTGGCTTTGTTCCGCCTTATCCTTATGGAATCGGGATCGTTGTTGATGATGGTGCTCATATCCGCCTCTGAAACAATTTCTTATTTTAATTATAAGCAGACCGGGCACTTTTGCAATAAGTCAGCGGCTTCGGAATAACTCATAATAATGGTACAATGTCCATATCCGGAGAGATAACGGGGAGGTGACGAGATGATCACAGATAAGATGAGTTGGGAGAGGGAACCTTCAAAGTACAGCATTAAGGACGGCATGGTGGAGATAACCACGATGCCTCACACGGATCTGTGGCAGAGGACGTATTATCATTTCCGCAATGATAATGCTCCCGTTCTTCAGATGGAGACTGATGACAAGTATTTCTCTTTTACCGTTAAGACTGATTTCTCCGGAAGTCACCACAGGTTCGACCAGTGCGGGATCGTCATGTACCTCGATACTGATAACTGGCTGAAGGCGTCAGTGGAATACGAGAATGAGACTTTCGCGCATCTCGGTTCCGTCGTGACCAATCACGGGTATTCCGATTGGGCAACCACAGTGATCCCGGCTGATGTCAGGACGATGTGGTACAGATTGAGCCGCAGGGAAGATGATTACTGTATCGAGTGCTCGGGAGACGGTGTCATCTATGAGCAGATGCGCGTATGCCATATGTGGGAAGGGGCAGGCAGGATAAGGTTCGGGATATATGCGTGCAGCCCGGAGGATTCTTCTTTCGATGCGGTGTTTACGGATATGAAGCTGACTGAGTGCGCATGGAAAGCACATGACGGCCAGCAGCCTGATGAGGATTGATGCCTGATAACGGTCACTCCCTGAATCCCAGGAACTCCTTCAGTCCTGCAAAGTTCCTCATGTAATCCCTGTCCAGCCCGAAAGCGCCGCACAGCAGCTCGCCGTTCTTCTGCAGGAATTCCTCGAATGTTCCGCTCATCATGTCAGGGGAGAAGAAGAACGTCCTCGACCCGCCGGCACACCTGTCGCCGGCCTGTACAAAGGCAGAGTAACCGCCGAGTACATGCGATCTGAATTCGAATCTCTCAAGATGCCAGCCGTGGCAGTCGACACCGTAATCGGGACGGACGTCGAAGACCTCCTTAACATCATTCGCCCACTCGATGTGCGTCCTGTGATCATCGACTATCTGTTCGACAAAAAGCTCCCCGTCCCATCCCTCGGAATAACGCTTAGTCTCACTGTTATCCCAGGTGTAATACTTGACGAATTCCTTTCTGCCTTTTACATCCTCTATGGCATAGCTGTAGTGCTTATTGAGCATGTCCCTGCATGCCCAGGGATATGTCTTCTGAAGTCTCCTTACGGCTTCATCCACATACTTGTCCGCATCCGTGCCCAGGAAGAAACGGTCCTTGCAGATAATGAGCGGAACCTTCACCTCTTCATAGCTGATCCCGCCGTGCATTGATCTCCACGGCTCCTCATCTGTATATTTTATCGACAGATCACCCGTGGCGATTGCCAGATAGTCACCGAGCATATCACGGAACTCCGGATGTTCCTGACCTGTGCCAAACAGCCTGCGTTCAAGAACTTCTTTCTTTGTGAGAAGCTTAAAATCATCACCGTAAGTTTTATTGAACTCCCTTACGAAATCTCTTTTGCGCCCTTTCTTCACATGGAAGCTCATTACCCTCGGCTCCAGGGAAGGAAGTCTCTCAAGACAGTCCGTGATACCGGGGTGATCTTCCAGAAGTGATATCCTCGTGTTGATATGGCCGTGGTCGGCAGTTACGATCAGCAGGGTGTCCTCCATCTCCTCCGCGAACTCCGTGACCTTCCTCTCGATATCTCTCACACACTTGCAGAC
>CADBNJ010000030.1 GCA_902795955.1 Oscillospiraceae bacterium | reverse complement strand
CCTTAACAAACGCGTGATTCAGTTTACTCACAGAATCGTACACAAAATCCGGCAAAATCTGTGAATGATTCTGTGAATAAAGTAATCCGCAGGCTTGATGATCAGTGGCTTGAGTCACTTGATCGAGCAGCAACCTTGAACGACAGATGACAGCAGGGCTGAGGATGTTGTTTCCGCAAGAATTTAATATCTTTCCGCAAAAATTGCGGAAAGATCACTGATTATTGCGGAATCCGCAGAAATTGAGCAATTCTTCCGCAGTTTGTGCGGAAGAATTGCTGCTTTCCGGCGGAAGCGATAATCTCGCCCGTTGCAGTCATACTGATACGGCTTGCGCAGTTCACACAGGCGGGACGGGACAGTTTAACGAAAAAGCTTAGGTCAGTTCATACAATCAGATTTAGCTTCAATTCCTGTTTCCGCAAGATCTGGAGATTTTTCCGCAGAAATTGCGGAAAGATCACTGATTATTGCGGAATCCGCAGAAATTGAGCAATTCTTCCGCAGTTTGTGCGGAAGAACTGCTGCTTTTCGGCGGAAGCGGTAATCTCGCGAATGCCTTTTTTCTTCGGAAACGATACTGATAGATGTGAGTGAGCAGGAGATAACAAGCAGGCCATGTCGATCCGGCCATCCAAAATCAGCGGATAACCTGATATAATCTCCATAACAGACATCACAAGGAGCATCACATGAAGAAATGGTATGACGAAGAGTATGAATTCACGGTTGAAGTGACGGGTTTTCTGCATGGGAACAAAACAGAGCGGTATTGCCGCAACGGCGAAGAGATCGGCGATGTGTACAAGTGCACGTACGGCTGCCCCGTCAACAAAGACGGGTACGGGATCTGTTCCAAAACAATGATGATGCTGTACCCTCTGATGGAAGCTGTCAGGAGCGGCGGGGACCTGGAGAACCTCGGCGGTGACGGCAAATATACAAAGACCGTTGTGTGTCCGGACGGCTGTGTCATCTTCAAGCTGACGGCAAAGCCTCTCGGCAATGAGAACTTTCACAAGGGAAAGTTCTGGGATTATCCCGACGCAACATGATCTGAGTGTCAGACTATATTCCTGATCCCTTCGCATATCCTTCTTGCGACCAGAGGATTGTTCATCGTGTACAGATGGATACCCCGGGTGTCACTGGCAAGAAGGTCTATTACCTGACTCAGACAATATGACATTCCCGCATCGAACAGTGCGTCCCTGTTATCCTCGTAGCGCGAGATTATCTTCCTGAACCTTGCGGGGAAAGAAGCATGACACATGGACACGATCCTTCTGATCTGTGCCGCGTTGATCACAGGCATAACACCGGGGATCACCGGTACTTCGATATCGGCGATCCTGCACTCGTCATGGAATCTGTAGAATATCTCATTATCGAAGAAGAGCTGCGACAACAGCACTTCTGCTCCCGCATCCACTTTTTTCTTCAGACTTTTGATCTCCGCGACCACGCCTGATGACTCGGGATGACACTCCGGGTAGCATGCTCCCAGGAAACAGAAATCATCTTTGGATTTCAGATAGGAGATAAGATCCGACGAGTGGACAAAATCATTCTTGGCCGGAATGTCAGGGCTTGGGTCACCTCTCAGGGCAAGGACGTTCTCTATGCCCTCGCCTCTGAGCACCCTGGCGAACTCATCGATCTCACTTCTGTCGTAATGCATACACGTAAGATGCACCACAGGCTCGATGTTATATTCGTACTTGATCTTGCGGGCAAGTTCTATTGTACGGTTGCAGTTGGAAGACCCGCCCGCACCGAACGTAACGCTGATAAAGTCAGGCTCAAGCTCGGCCAGAACTTCGAGAGTCGCGTCGATATTCTTAAGTTCCGTATCCTTTTTGGGCGGGAATATCTCAAAGGAAAGACTCTTCTTCCTCTCATATACCTGTGATACTCTCATACCTTAACCTCTGATCTGCTTTGCAGCTGCAACAAGATTCCTGAGGCTCTGCTCAGTCTCTTCCGGTCCCCTTGTCTTAAGACCGCAGTCCGGATTGACCCAGAGCTTAGAGTCTTCGATCTTCGTTCTCATTTTTGACAATGCCGTTACTATCTCATCTACGGAAGGAACGCGGGGGCTGTGGATATCGTAGACTCCGGGGCCGACTTCTGTCTTGAAATTATTCTCTTTCAGGGAATCGAGGATCTGAAGATCAGAACGTGAAGCCTCAAAGGTGATAACATCTGCATCCATTGCATCGATCGCCGGGATGATGTCTGTAAACTCGCTGTAGCACATATGCGTATGTATCTGTGTCTCAGGCTTAACCTTGCTGTGAACAAGTCTGAATGCAGGGATCGCAAAGTCAAGGTATTCTGTGTACCAGTCAGACTGTCGCAAGGGAAGCTTCTCGCGGAGAGCCGCCTCATCGATCTGTATTATGCCGATACCGTTAGCTTCCAGATCAAGCACCTCATCCCTTATTGCAAGAGCGATCTGAAGTATGCTCTCCCGGATAGAGATATCCTCCCTCGGGAAAGACCAGTTAAGTATAGTAACGGGTCCTGTGAGCATACCTTTAACGGGCTTGTCCGTGCAGGATTTGGCGAACACGGACCACTCAACCGTGATGGGAGATCTCCTCGATACATCGCCCCAGATGATCGGCGGCTTGACATTGCGCGTGCCGTAGGACTGTACCCACGCCTTCTCCGTAAACACATATCCGTTCAGATTCTCACCGAAATACTCGACCATGTCGTTACGCTCGAACTCGCCGTGAACGAGAACATCAAGCCCGATCTCTTCCTGAAGCTTAATGCATGCGGCGATCTTGCGCTTATTAAATTCAACATACTCTTCCCTCGACTTCAGTCCTTTTCTGTATTCCTGACGGTTCTTTCTTACATCGGATGTCTGAGGGAATGAACCGATCGTCGTAGTCGGAAATAACGGGAGATTCAATACACCCTTCTGGATCTTCTCACGCTCCACGAATGCAGGAAGCCTCACATAATCACTGTCCGTAACAGATGCAACTCTTGCCCGGACCTCCTTATCCTCACTGCCGGGCCTGCCGGCAAAAAGGCTCTGATTTGCCCTGAATATGCTACTGTTCTCATAATCTGTTCCGGCTATTGATGCGATCTCTGCAAGCTCACCTAACTTCTCTTCAGCGAACGCGAAATGCTTTTTATATTCATCAGGAAGCTTCGTCTCGCCTGCAAGTGTATAAGGAACATGAAGGAGCGAGCAGGAAGTATTCAGCACCACATTCTTAACACCTGTCTCCATGAGGACTGACAAAGTCTTAGCGTAATTATTTCTCCAGATATTCTTGCCGTTAACAAGACCTGCAAAGAGCAGTTTGTCATTAGGGAACCCGTTTGTCTTAATGAGCTCCAATGTCCTTGTTCCCTCAACAAAATCAAGGCCTACCGCATCGAAATCAAGTTTTATGACCTCGCCGTAAATATCTCTTATATCACCGAAATAAGTCTGGAGCAGGATCTTCGTGCCGCTCTTGTAGTCAAGGATGAGTGAATAGATCTCATTGAAGAGTTCTATGTCCTGAGCGTCCAGATCTCTTACCAGATAAGGCTCATCGAACTCGATCATACCGGCACCCTCAGCTGCGAGGCGTGATACGAGTTTAATGTATTCTGCCGTAAGCACCTTATATACGTCACCGATCTTCCGGCTGCCGGTAAACCTGGCAAGCTTCAGGAATGTGAAAGGGCCTGTCAGAGCAACCTTGGTGTCAACACCTGCCTCCCGTGCTTCGATGAATTCATCGACAGGTTTGCTGCCGGTAAGAACGATCTTCGTATCATCATCGATCTCGGG
>CADBNJ010000029.1 GCA_902795955.1 Oscillospiraceae bacterium | reverse complement strand
CCATGCCCGTGTCTGCTACGGAATAGATCATGTTATATGAATCGTTCTCCTTATGTTCGCATTCGACGGACAGGGTGATGGAGCCTTTCTTTGTGTACTTGATGGCATTGTTCAGGATGTTCATCAGTATCTGCTTGATCCTTACTTCATCGCCCATGAGTTCGGCGGGAATGTCGGGAGCAACATTGACCTTGAATTCGAGGTTCTTCTCTTTGGCCCTTATCCACAGCATGCCTACGAGCTCCGAGAGCATGTCGCCTGTTGAATACGAATCGATCAGGAGGTGCATATCACCTGCCTGGAACTTGGACATATCGAGTATGTCATTGATCAGATTGAGGAGAAGCTTGCCCGCGACCCTGATGTTAGCCGAATCCTCAGCAACCTCATCGCTTATGTCCTCACGCATGATCATCTCATTAAGTCCGATTATCGTGTTGATCGGGGTTCTTATCTCATGGCTCATGCTTGAGAAGAACCGGTTCTGTGATGCATTGAGTGCCTCGATCTGTTTGCGCTGTTCCTCGGCTATCTTGCTCTTCTGGATATAGAGCTTATGCTCCCAGTTGATGATGATCATGATGCTCGTTGTTACCATGACCAGAGTAATGAACGAATAGATGTAAGTAAGCAGGGAAGAGTTGTCCGCGACAAGCTGGGGATAGAAATAAGACAGAGCATAACATGCGATGCCTATTGCTTCCTCAAGCAGCGAGAAAATGATCCTTGTCCTGCCGCGCATCAGGATCCCGATAAGGAACAGATTATAGATAAACCACAGCGGCGCTGCGCCTGAAGCCCCGTCTTCGTTGAAGAAGCTTATCGGGAAGTAAGCAAAACTCAATATTGAGATGATCGATACTATTCCGGCATCGAATTTGTTTGTTTTGAACGCAAGCATTCCGCAAAGGATGATAAGGGCAATGACTCCCAGCATATAGGGGATATCCCTTATGTACTCCTTGCTGAGTGCCATCAATGCCGTTGATACGGCCAGCATTGCCACGGTAAGATTTGTGCTCAGGACATACAATCTCTGTCTGGTGTCAACGGAATCATCATATAAATAAGACAGTACTGCTAAACCTCTCATGATCAATTCTCCTCCCCGTCAGGATTGAACTCAAAGATCTCGTCGGAATCGTCAGTATCGTTTATCACATCATCCTGTCCCGGTCCGAATTCAAATACTTCCTCTTCTTTCTCAGGCTTCTCCTCCTGCTTGTCGAGAGCGGAAAGGATCGTCTGCCTGAGGTTCTCGATATCCTTGATGACACGCTCGTGATTATTCACAATGTAATCGATGTCGCTCTCCTTGGCTGCATTCTCGAGAGCCAGTGCATCGCCGGAGATACCGAGTGCGCCGATCGTCTTGGTCGTGCTCTTGACGGCATGGATGACGATCTCGTAATTCTTCCAGTCTTTATCGATGTAGGATCTGTTGAGCGAGGCAACCTTATCCTTGGATTCGCCGGCTATCTGCAGCAGCAGAGTCTTATAGAAATCAAGATCTCCCGCACAGTAGTGAAGTCCCGTCTCAATATCGATGTTGCCTGCCCTGAGCTTGCCGCTCAGTGTCACAGGCTGTGATTCCGATGCCGCAACCGCAGCTTCCCCGCCGTCGTCAGAGGACGGCCTTATGTCAGAATCCTTAACATACGAGATGGATGATACAGGCAGGAGCTTCTTGAGAACACGCTCCAGTTCCTCAATCTCGATGGGCTTGCTTACAAAGCCGTCAAAGCCGACCGACATGAACATCTGCTTTGCCGAGCTCATGGCATTTGCAGTCAAAGCTACAATAGGTACATTATGTCCGAGACCTGAGACATCCGCCCTGATCCTCTTCATCGCTTCGACGCCGTCCATTCCGCCCATCATGTGATCCATGAAGATGATGTCGAACAGCTCTTTCCTGCAGGCTTCGATCGATTCCGGCCCGGAATTTGCCGTTGTTACCTTCATTCCGTAACGCTTGAAAATACTCTTGGCTACTATGAGGTTCATCGGTTCATCATCCACAACGAGTGCATGAACGTTGCTGATGACCATGTGACCCTTCGAGATGTCTTTGTTGCTGATGTCCGAATTGAGGGCAGATACGATGGGGAAGCAGTAGAAGGGCTTCTCAAGGATCCTGACTCTGGAATCTGAAGGCAGTGCGAATCCCGGATTGGCGACTACTACGACGACCATGTCAGTTGTCAGGCTCTCGATGAGATCCATGTGATCACGGTATTCGCGCTCCCCGACGAAGAGATGAGTGATATTGACGGAATCACACAGTGTCTTGAGATTCTCCGGGTTCTCGACTCTGTGCATCTGTATTCCGAGTCCTTTGACTATGTTGAACAGGCAGGAATTATAGTATTCACGGACACGCGGATTCTCAAATTTATCGATATGCAGGAAAGCGGCAAGGCAGAGCTTGTCGGGTTCCGCAATGGACATGCAGCTCGAACTGTCAACGACCTTCTGCGGAATGCTGACGCGTACCGTAGTACCTTCATTGACCTTGCTGCTGACAGTCATGAAGCCGCCCATGGACATTACAAATCCGCGTACGATGCTCATGCCCAGTCCGAGACCGCCGCCGACGCGGCTCCTGCCGGAATCTGCCTGATAGAACTGTTCGTATATATGGTCAACCTCATCTTCGGTCATTCCGATACCGGTATCGGATACTTCGATCTGAAGGTTAACTCCGTATGACTGGGCCTCGGTGTCCAGCTTCACATAGACGCCGCCCTCGTTTGTATATTTGAGGCCGTTTGTTATGAGAGACTTAAGGATCTTCTTGAGCTTGGTAACATCGGAATTCATCGCGGCGGGAATCGAAGGATCGATATCGATTATCAGTTCAAGCTCAGGTCTCCTGGAATCGTACAGGTCATTGATAAGGTCGTTCATGAGCGATGAGACCATATAGTCCTCGCTGTTCTTGACGAGCTTGCCCCTGTCGATCTCGGAATAATCAAGGATGTCGCTGATCTGTTCCGCCACACGTCTGCCTGCACTTCTTACGGATTCCATATCCCTGCGGATATCATCCTTCTCCTCTTTGTCAATGCATACGCCGGTGAGTCCGATAACGGCATTGACGGGAGTTCTGAGTTCGTGAGATACGTTGGTGAGGAAATCATTAAGTCTCTCGGTCGATTCTGTGAGCAGTGTGATCTCGTCCTCGGAGGCACTGAGCACCTCGCTCCACTTGTCGATTATCGTCTTGGATATGTGGCCGATCATCAGGATCATTCCGCAGTGCATCATGGTCCTTGTTATCATCAGAAGATCGACTGCCGCGCCCTCCTGCACGAGCAGTGCGATGCAGTATGCCATGGTGATGAAATATGTTATCTGGAACATCGTGATTATCGTCTTGTTCCCCGTAACGGTAAAGAGCATGATGACAGCCGCCATGACAATGGCGAGATCATATGCGCTGGTAGGGTATGTTCCGTAATAGAAGAAGGAGACCATAAGGAGTATGGCGCAGATCCAGATGCGGTGATATGCCGACATGGACTTCTTGATAAACATTGCCCAGGATACTATTACTCCTACACATATCGGTATGAGAGGCCAGATTATCCAGCCAAGAAGCAGGGATTCTACGGATAATACTACAGAAAAGATCGTATAACAGACCTGAATTATCAAGTTGGAGGACTTGAATAATTCATTTCGAGTGTTTGTTGTGCCCATGACTTATCTCCTGATGTAAAGATCGGTGTTATCTGTGATATCTCTTCCTGAGCATCATCAACTCAAGTATGTGATTGATGCGGAGTATCATTATCTCCGGAGCGCACGGCTTCCTGAGGAAGTCGATCGCACCGAGGCTTAAGCCCTTGTCTTCCGCGCCGTCACTGTCATCGGCCGTAAGGAAAATGACCGGGATCCTCGCCACTTCGCTGCAGCGGCCCTTAAGCTTCTCAAGTGTCTCAAAGCCGTCCATGCCGGGCATCTTGATGTCAAGAAGGATGAGGTCGGGCAATTCTTCGTTGTTATCAATGTAATCCAGCAGTGCCGTTCCTGAATTGAGCGGCGTCACCCGGATACTCTTATCGTTAAGGATCTTGGAGGCAAACTTCAGGTACTGTTCGTCATCGTCGACCACGATAACATGCTTATCCTGCACCTCGAAATCTCTGCCTTCCCTCGGTGTGATGAATTCACTGTCGTATCTGATATTGGTGTTGCGGCCGTCCTGCTCGTACCATGAACTTATTATCTGCCCTGCTATGCGGTCTATGAAATCCTCGCGGAAATCAGTCAGGAAAACATAGTACTGATTGAATCTGTTGCGCGTCACGATGTCGGATTTGCGCAGGGACTGTCTCACGTGATTGCCGAATTCATCGCAGGAATCGTTGTATCTCTCCTTGGATATTCCTTCGGGCTGTTCCAGCGTGAAAAGGATCTTGCACGCATTCGTATTGTGGCGTGTAACATATCTGATAATGTACCTGTAAACATACGAGAATGCTTCCATGTCGAGCTGCATTGCAACATCATTGATATTACGCTCGCCCAGTATCTCCGACAGTTCCCCGATGGTCTGATTCGATGATCCTGCCTCCTCATCCGAGAATGACTCGGAAGTGTACAGATCATAACCGTGCTTGCCGTTCTTCTTGACCTTGTAGAGCGACTTGTCCGCCAGCTTGAGGAGCGAAGCGTAATCATTGCCGTGCTTGGGAACCATTATGGCGCCGACTGAGACGCCGAGGGGAATATTCATGTCTTCACCCATAAGGACCTTGGCGGTGGAGAGGATACGCTGATTGAGCTTTACGGTAAAATCAGCCACCTGATCCTCATTGTTAAACCCCGTACAGAATGCCACGAACTCATCGCCGCCGATCCTTCCGGCCTTGCTGTCCGCAGGCACGCAATCGCGTATGATATCAGCGAAAGTGATCAACACCTTGTCGCCCATCTCATGGCCGTATATATCGTTGACAAGCTTGAAGGAATCGAGGTCGATCATGGCCAGACATCCGGTTGAGCTGCTGCATATCCTGGACATCTCAACCCCCGTTGCAGCTTTGTTGTAAAGGCCGGTAAGCTTGTCTATGGTAGCTTCATCCTTGAGGCTCAACATCTCGCTCTGCATCGAGATGACGTTGTTGATCCTCTTGAGCAATACATCGGGATTGAAAGGCTTGCGGATGAAGTCGGATACACCTACTTCAAATCCTCTCGTCTCAGTGCTCGTATCCTCATCGGCCGTCAGGAAGATGACCGGAGTAGCGGGAAGCCCCTTCTTCTCCTCGAGTTCCCGGAACAACTTAAGTGTCTCGAATCCGTCGAGCTCGGGCATCTTGATATCGAGCAGTATGAGATCGGGTACACCCTTGCTGTCGACATAATCAAGAAGGGCTTTACCGGATTTAAGTGCCGTAACACGCATATTGTTCTTGCTAAGGATGTGACCTGCCATCTGCAGATTGGTAGTGTCGTCATCGACGACCATTATCCATTTGGCCATAAGTAGATTCCTCCGTTCAGGGGTTATGCTTATTCTGTAATTTTACTACGAATTCGTGCTGATTCCTAATAAAAATATAATATTGGTGTGCGCCGGACTCCATCACACCGGTTCCGCCGGGAAGCAGCAATTCTTCCGCACAAACTGCGGAAGAAAAGATCAATTTCTGCGGATTCCGCAATAATCAGGAATCCTTCCGCAATTTTCGCGGAAAAATCTTAAATTATTGCGGAAACCATGACTCAGGGCCGGGGCCTGTGTTTTACGTATTCACAGAATCATGCACAGATCTGCTTTTTTTTTGTGAACGAT
>CADBNJ010000028.1 GCA_902795955.1 Oscillospiraceae bacterium | reverse complement strand
GCCGTCATGTATGCCGCCTTGTCGTAAGCTGTGAGGATATATTCCGCTATCGCTTTGTGGCTCTTGCTGAGACTGTCATATCTCTGCTCTATGGTCTCAAGGATTTCCATCTTCTTCCTCCCCGTTGCCTTTGCCTGATGCCATGAACCCTTCGATAGTGATCTGCTTATCCTCGCCCTCGGCTGCCGTCTTGAGGGAATCCTCAAGGTCCCTGATAGTCTTGTAGCTCATGAGCTCCATGGACGGCAGTTCATCTGTTGAAGCTATGCCGAATTCGAGCAGGAACTGCCTAGATGTCCTGAACAGTGTCGGTCTTCCGGGTGCGTCGAGCGTACCCGCCTCTTCGATCCATCCGCGGTCCAGGAGCCTTGATACAATGCTGTCTGAGGACACACCTCTGACGGATTCGATCTGAGCCCTTGTACAGGGCTGATTATATGCAATGACAGCCAGCGTCTCATACGATGCCTGGGACAGCGGCGGCGTCATCTTCGGGCTGTACATCTGCTCCAGGACCTTCTTCATCGCGGGCTTTGTTATCATGCAGTAAGAGCTGTCCGCCTTGCGGATCGTGATCCCCGTAAGAGGATTATTCTCATATGTCTTAACGAGTTCATCCAGGTATTCCTCACACGCCTTTACGGGTATGTCCAGTATATCCGCGATCCTTGATACCTGTACGGGATCACCGGATACGAACAGGATCGCCTCTATGGCAGCAGGTATCTCCTGCGCGGTGAATCTGACGCGCTCCTCCCTGCCCTCGTTACTGTCAAATATCTCCTGTTGAAGCTCATCCATCAAGATCACCTCTTCTCCTCTATCAGGATACTGTCGAAAGGCTTATCCTGCTCACATTCTATCTTGTTGCTCCTGAGAAGCTCGAGAATTGCCAGGAAGCTGACGATCCTGTCGATCTTCTCCGCCTTCTTGCCTGCAAAAAGCTCCTCAAAAAGCATCTTCCCTCTCCTCCTGATCGTCTGGAAAAGGGACTTCATCCTCTCTCTTACGGACAGCTTATCCTTGCGCAGGATATGAGTGATCTTCGCTGCGATATCCGCAAATCTGACCTTATTGCGCTCGCAGATGTCCGATACGGCCTGATCAAAGAATTCCGACTCGAATTCCTGCGGCTCCTTCGGCGGCTCGATACCCAGCTCTTTCGCTGTGGTGGGAAGCCTTAAAGAGCACCCTGAATAGATCTCACGCCTCCTGCGGAGGTCTTCTGCAAAGAGTCTGCAGCGCTTATATCTGAGAAGGCTTATGACGAGTTCCTCCCTGGGGTCGTCTCCCTCATACTCCTCGGTCTTCCTGACCTTCGGGAGCATCATCCTGGACTTGATGTTGACAAGCGTCGCACCCATGACAAGGAACTCTGAAGCGACCTCCATGTCGAGCGCCTTCATGCCCTGAAGGAAATCGAGATACTGCTTTGTTATCTCGGCTATCGGAATGTCGTAGATATCGATGTCATTCTTCTCGATAAGATGGAACAGAAGGTCCAGAGGACCTTCGAACTGCCTTATCTTGAACTGCGGTTTGATATGCTCCACCTCAGGCATTGATCACACCAGCATATGAACGAGATTGAAGAACAATGACTGTATAAGGCCGCAGAGCAGCGAGAACGGATACTCGATTATCTCGATTATCCACGACAGAAGCGGGATCCTCATGAATGTGCCGGCAAGGAACAGCACCCACAGTGCCAGCGGACTGTATCTCTGGAACTGAAGATAACCCTGCGATGATCTGACCTTGTAAGGAAGGAGCTCCTCCAGAACGTGGAATCCGTCCAGAGGCGGTATCGGCAGGAGATTAAATGCCAGCAGCATAAGCGAGAAGCTTATGGTATAGAGCATGACCAGAAGTATCGTCTGGAAGGCGATATGGTCGTTTACCACGAGGATGGCACCCATGCATCCGCAGACAACGGATGCCAGGAGCGCAATGATGAGGTTGCCCGTAACGCCTGCCAGATGGACCATGATATTCATGGCTCTGTCGCTCTTGAAACGGTTCAGCCTGTTGGGGTTATACATAACCGGTTTACCCCAGCCGAAGCCGGCAACGAGTATCAGCACGGTACCGACAGGGTCTAAGTGGGCCATGGGATTAAGCGTAAGCCTTCCCATATTGGCCGGTGTCTGATCACCTAGCCACACCGCCACTCTCGCGTGCATGAACTCATGGAAAGAGAACGATATAGTGATTGCAAACAGCATGCACAGGAGATGGAGCACCATCTCCTTGCCGCTTAATCCCGATTGAAGTAGACTGACTATCATGCCTTGGTTACCGTAAACTTGATCTTCTCGCCGTTGATATTGACTTCCTTGGCGCTCTCGCCCTCACCTTCCTCGAAGCTTACGGCGAGCACCTCGGAAGCAATGTAATCCTTCCTCTTGGCAATGACTGCACCGAGCTTGTCGTTGCCGCTGTAGAGGACGTTGATCCTGTCTACTACTTCAAGACCTGTCTCCTTGCGGAGATTCTGAAGCTTGCTGATCATCTCTCTTACATGACCGTCTTCGATGAGATCGTCAGTAAGAACTGTTGATATGGACACGGTAACGCCGCGGTCTGACTGTGTTGACAGGCCTTCAGGCTGAGTTGTCTCGATGATGAAGTCATCGATCGTCATCTCGAACTCTTCACCGTCAACAGTGATCTTGATCGAGCCTTCGTCGAGAGCAGCCTTCGTCTCTTTGCCGGGGAGATTTGCGATAACCTCCTTGGCGGCATTGAGCTTGGGACCGAACTTCCTTCCGCATGTTCTGAGCTGCGGCTTGAAAGAGTAATTAACAAGGCTTCCGGCATCCTTAAGCACCTTGATCTCCCTGATGTTAAGCTCCTCGAGCACGATAGACTTATATTCGTCATCCAGCTCCTTATCTGCAACTACATAGATCGTAGACAGAGGCTGTCTGTTCTTGATCTTGGCTGCCTCTCTGGCCGTTCTTCCGAGCTCAACGATCGTCTGGATGAGATCCATCTCCTCCTCAAGCTCCTTGTCGATCATGCTCTCATCGCATACAGGGAAGCTTGCCATATGAACTGACTCGGGAGCATCTGTATCGACGCTCCTGACGATATTCTGATAGATGGACTCAGTTACGAACGGAACAAACGGAGCACAAAGCCTCGTCAGCGTCTCAAGCACCGTGTAGAGCGTCATGAACGCATTAGTCTTATCAACTGTCATCTCGCCTGCCCAGTATCTGTCACGGCAGCGTCTTACATACCAGTTGCTCATCTCCTCCGTGAATGCCTGGATGGCACGTGTGCATCCGGTGACATCGTAATCAGTGAGCTTCGTATCGACTGTCTTCACAAGGCTGTTGAGTCTTGAGAGGACCCATCTGTCCATGGCACCCAGCGTGCTCTTATCGAGAGTGTGCTTTGTGGGATCGAACTTATCGATATCCGCATAGAGCACATAGAAAGCATATGTGTTCCAGAGCTTGCTGATGAACTTGCTCTGGCCTTCCCTTACGGCATCGTGTGAGAATCTGTTGGGCAGATAAGGCTGGCAGGAGTTATAGAAATACCACCTTGCAGCATCCGCACCCTGATTATTCAGGATATCCCAAGGATCAACAACGTTGCCCTTGTGCTTGCTCATCTTGATACCGTTCTCGTCCATAACGAGACCCATAACGATAACATTCTCGAAGGGCGCTCTGCCGAACAGCACCGTGCTGATTGCAATGAGTGAATAGAACCAT
>CADBNJ010000027.1 GCA_902795955.1 Oscillospiraceae bacterium | reverse complement strand
CCGACACTTCTTACAGCTTTACTCTGAAAACAATATTCCCGCCGCGCAGCTCCGCATCTACGGTGCCTCCGCACCTCTCCGCAAGAGTACGCGCTATAGACAGTCCAAGACCGGTAGAATTACGGGCATTCTCCACCGTGAAGAACCTGTCAAAAAGTCTCCCCACATCGGTTGCATCCAGCATGTCCGTCTTATTCGCAAACAATATCTCTCCGTTTGTCCGGAGTTCGATCTTAAGGTCGCCCTGAGAATACTTCAGAGCATTGCTGAGCATATTTGAGAATATCCTCCTGACCGAATTCCTGTCTGTGTTCCTTATAACTTTCTCCTCAGGGATGATGATAACGGGTTCTATCCCCTTCTCAGCAAAGGCCGCATACATTACTGCGGCAGCCTGTTCCAATTCACTGTTAAGCACAACAGTCTCCGGCTTAAAAACATCTTCAGACGACATCACTACCGAATACTTGAACAGTTCACCGGCAAGTGACCTCACCGCCTCAACGCGCTCACGGATAACGGACAGGTATTTCCGCACATCGTCACTGACTTCCTCATCATCGAGAAGGTCAAGATATCCCGTTATCGCAGTTACAGGTGTCCTGAGGTCATGGGAGATGCTGACGATCGCATTGTTCAGTTCATTATTCCCGTGTTCGTATCTGAGCCTGGCACTGCGGAGGCGCCGCAGCTCCTTATTCAATTCGGAAGCAAGATGTCTTATGTACCTGTCGCTTGTATCAACCGTAATGACGGCATTAGTATCTGCTCCGATAATGTCCCCTAATACGTCTGCCATTTTGTCAAGTGATCTGTGCATGCAGATGATCCTTGCCGCCAGACATAGGATAACAAGGATCAGAACGCATATAACGATGATAAGATAGATCTCCATTACGCTAATGATATCATTTCATGTTCCGGTTTTTGAATATTGTATATCCGAACAGACTGAATATCATCGTCATGACGCAATCGCTTACAGGATATCTCCAGAATATCAGTTCGGTCCCCGGGAAAACAGCCGACTGCGCTGTCGGCGCATATACAAGCTGTGTGCCTAATGCATGGTACGGAGCGCTTATGCTGTCAAGTATCAGACATTTCACCTTAAATACTTCATCCTGGCTGAAATACGGATTAACATCCTCGTACAGCTTTGTCAGGATCACATTCTCATCCCCCTGACTCCAGTCAGCTTCATAACCAACGATAGTCTCATTCGTTGCCACAGCATACTCGTGGGTGCCATCGTTAAAGTAAACTAACAGTACAAATACCACAGCAAATATGATGAGTGCCACAAACTTTTTCTCAACGATCATCGCGCAGGCACACCCCAGTGATGTCATGAACAACTGAATGGCAACCGCGTGAAGCAAACTCATCAGGAGAAGCTTGACATAGTAACCGTATCCGAAGAACCTTCCGGCATACGCCCATCCGAATCCGAACCCGAAGCACAAGGTAACTATGGTCAAATGAAGCAGCAGATACATAAGTGCTACGAAGAATGAATTGATCATATCTGACAGGTAGATCCCGGCCTTGCTCCTTCCCGCATATATCTTATTGCGGATGTTGCCTCCGTCAAAATCACCGCCCGTGATAAAAACAGCTGACAATCCGGCTGCTATGCTGACAATGCCGATGGCACTGTATGCATGGAGCATCAGATACGTCGGCTTCATCACCTCACCCTGAAAATGGATCAGGTGTTCGACCATAATATCCCCGGTCACCCAGGCAGAAGTTACAAACACCAGTCCGAGGCAGATAAAGAATACTATGCTGCGGGTTGCCCTGTACAGATCAGCACGTATGAGATTGATCATTTGCCTCACCTCCTTCACCTGAACCGCCGATAAGGTTAAGATAGTAGTTCTCGAGCGACTCGTTCGTCTGACTGATATTGATGATGCGGCACCCTGCATCCCGCCAGCGGTTCAGGAGCATATCAAGATCAAAATCCCCATAGACAACAATCTCTCCGCTTCCAACCTTATAATCAAGCCCATGTTCCTCGGCAATTCTCACGGCACTGTCGAAATTATCCATTTCGAAAGTATAATACCTGCGGCATTTCCTTGATATCTCCTCCGATGATATATCCTCGACGATCCTTCCGCCGTCCATAAACCCGTAATGTGTAGCTATCCTTGCAAGTTCGTCAAGAATATGACTCGATATCAGGAATGTGATATCGCGCTCTCTGTTAAGCTTAAGTATCATCTCTCTTATGTCGATTATTCCGGCGGGATCAAGACCGTTCACCGGTTCATCAAGAATTAT
>CADBNJ010000026.1 GCA_902795955.1 Oscillospiraceae bacterium | reverse complement strand
GATATGGCCGACATCAACGGCGGAATGGGCGGCTTATATGTGCGCAGTACGGGCACGGCAGGTACAGCCACGGTTATTGTCAGTCTGCCTGACTGTGAAGAACCCGTGAGTGTGAAGCTTACCGTCCGGGTGACGTGAAGAACCGCAATATTTGCAAAGCGTTAATAACATGTCACCGGTGCATGAATTAGAATAATAGTATGAGTACTGAGAATCTGACATTGAAGAACCGCAGACGCATTAACAGGAATATGGCCGTTGCCATAGTCTCTGTTCTTGTGTTTATCGTTTTTATGGTGACCTTTCTCATGGGCGTGGGCGTAAGGCTCAATTATAAACTGTCATTGGATAATTGCGTGGCGACGGTTTACCATTCTGACGGGACCACGTCTTATTACACGGAGAAGAGATTTAAAGCCCTCAACACCGGGGACAAAGCCGTAGTCAAAGTTGATATTCCGGAGAGTATATCCGGCAGGGTTCCGATGCCGGTTATGTATTTCGAAGCTTATAACTGCGCCGTAAAAGTCTACGACGGCAACAGGATGATCTACAGTGACGGGTGGAAGGATGTCCGCAAGGGCATTCCCGAGCAGTTCCCGGGCAACAGGAGTTATACGATACCTCTGGTAACGGATGCATATGACCTGTCCGGCAGGATAGTCTCGGTTGAGCTGTTCTCTGCGACAGACAGATCGGTATCCGAGATCGATCCGGTGATCGTCATGGCAGATGATGTCTGGAAAGTCCCGCTTGAAGACAACCAGGCGCTGTTCATCCTCCTTATAACCACTGTAATCGGTTCGATGCTCATGACGGCATACAGCCTCGTAAGATCCGTGATACTGCGCGAATTCGACATAGGTCTCGCCCTGTTTCCTCTTGTGCTCAGCTTCGCCGTGTGGAGTATGGGCTCCGAGAGAATGCTCCCGATATTCATACAGAGTGTCTATATCTGTTCCAGGGGCGAGTATTACGCGATGTATACCCTCACATTGTCGATCGCTATCCTCGGCACCGTATTCTACAGGAACGGCGTATTCCATAAGATCTGGGCCGGCATACTGACAGTCGTAACGGGGTATTTTGCCGCTATGATCGTGATGTCTGTGATGTCTGACAAGCTGACACCCCAGAGTTTTATCCGCATATTGCTGATACTGCTCCTGCTCGAAATACTATTCTTCGTATTCGGTCTTTTTGCAGATAAGAGCATAGTCAGTTCCACATCAACGATGATACTCAGGACAGGCTGCATCGTAATGCTTCTCCTCGCCGTCCTTGAGATCGGAAGATATCAGCTGATGTATATTCCCGATGCACCGGCAATCGTTGAGTTCAGGATCGGCAGTTACTCGGCGCTTGTCATGGCGGTAATGGTGACGATGTTCTACATCATCCGTAATCTGGAGGAGCAGACAATGTTCTTTGAGAAGCAGCAGCTGGAGATCTTTGCATTCAAAGATAACCTGACAATGATCCCTAACCGTAATTATTTCAACAGCAAGGTGGATGAACTCGAGGCTGACGGACAAAAGGATTACACTCTCGTCTTCATCGATCTCAACGATCTCAAGAAGGCCAACGACGTGCACGGGCACGACATGGGTGACAGGCTCCTGGTAGCGACGGCTGAGTGCATGACGGAGGCATTTTCCAAGGCGGGGCTGTACTGCAGGTGGGGCGGTGATGAATTTGTGGCTCTGATACCGGGAACAAGGCAGCTGGGGCTTGACTGCATAGCCAATTTTGAGCGTGCACTTGAACGGGTGAATGCCGGAAAGACATTCCCTTTCGAGGTGAGGGCGGCTCACGGGGAGATCTACAGCAGTGCCAGAAATTACATGTCTCCGAATATTGCCGTGCGCGAAGCCGACATTAGGATGTATAATGCAAAGAAAAGAATAAAGGAAGCATGATATGTCAGAGATCCTGGTTGAGACACGGAACCTTACTAAGGCTTTCGGAAAGCGCAATGCGGTTGAGAACGTAAACATCAAGATCAAAAAAGGCTCAATATACGGTCTTATCGGCAAGAATGGTGCCGGCAAGACCACTCTTATGCGCATGATGTCGGGTATGTGCAGACCGACGTCGGGTTCTTATGAATATGTCGGGTGCCCGGGCGGCAACGCTGAGGCATACGGCAGGATCGGGTCGCTTATCGAGATCCCGGCCCTCATGCCCCAGTTGACGGCATACGACAATCTCAAGCTCAAGAGCATCGCGTACGACTGCTTCAATGACGGCACGGTCAAAGAGCTGCTCAGGATAGTAGGTCTCGGCGGCGCAGGTGATAAGATCGTGAGAAGATTCTCGCTAGGTATGAAGCAGAGACTTGGGATCGCAATGGCGCTTGTAGGAGACCCTGATATCCTCTATCTGGACGAACCGATCAACGGCCTTGACCCTGAGGGGATCGCCGAGATAAGAGACATGCTCACAAAGGTCAACCGCGAGAAGGGGACGACCATAATCATATCGAGCCATATCCTGGCTGAACTTGCCAAGGTGGCGACCGAGTTCGCGATAATCGATTCGGGCAGGATCGTCGACGAGTTCAGCGTCGACCGGCTGGAGTCGAAGCGCAAAGGCAAGCTGATCGTAAAGTGTGCCGATGCTTTGAGAGCCAAAGAGGTATTGTTCACTTCCGGACATACTGATATCGAGCTGGCAGACGGCAACACGCTCTATGTATACGAGGAGGGTGATCCGGGCCCGGTCATCAACATGGAGATCTGCAAGGCCGGCATACTTGTATATTCATTCGAGTATGAATCCACGGACCTTGAACAGTATTACCTTGATACAGTCAAGGATTCATTCAGGGAGGCGTGATCGTGACAGTCAATTTTATAAGAATGGAATTCTTCAGATTAACCAAGATGAAAGCGCTGATAGTTCTTCCGATAATACTGGTGGTTATAATGTTCGTTCAGACATTTTTCCTCCTGAGATTCAATCCCGAAGGCGCGCTTGTCAGTGCACTCGGCCTGGAGAGTGTTGCAACCCAACTGGGAGGTTCAAGTGAAAACTACAGCATGTTCGGAAAAGGAGAAGGATATAACTATACCGTGGCTCAGACGTTCGAGAGCAATGTTCACGGAACGCTCATCATCCTGATGATCGCGATCATGGCAGCACTGTTCCTCGGAAGTGATTACGCGACACACAACATGAAGAATTATCCGATCATCAACGGACGGCGGTGGGTCAAGATCGTATCTCAGATGGCCGTCCTGGCTGTTTTTGTGCTGGCCGTATTTATCCTCACCTGGATCGTCAGCTTCATATCAAATATGATATGGGCGAGGAGCCTGAGGCTTGGATTATCGCTTAAATCCCTGAGGTTCTTTGTGAGATCCTATCTGGCCGCAATGGCATTTGTGTCAACACTTTGCCTCCTGGTGACTCTGACCAAGAGCAGGGCAGGCGGAATGGTCTTCGGAATACTGATCGCCATCGGCATACTGAATATTCCCATCAACATATTTGATTTCCTTCTGGAGCACAAGTATCACTGGAAAGATTTCTCCCTCAATTACCTGTTCCCCGCAAGGATCCTTGAGAAGGTTGGGATGGATGCAAGCGGAAAGGTAGTGATTCTTACGACGTTTTGTGCGATAATCTATCTTATACTGACCTTTGCCGGCAGTATCCTTTTATCTTCAAAACGTGATCTTGACACATGATGCAGGGAGGCCGTATGAGTATAGACAGCAAGAATATTGAGAGTATCCTTCTCAAAACGATCGGTAAGTATTCTCAAGATACTGTGTATTTCAAGGACAAAGACTCCAAATTCATATGGGTTACCGAGAGTCATGCTAAGCAGGTAGGTGCCAAGAGCGCAGAGGACATGATAGGCAAGAGTGACTTCGACTACTTCCCCAAGGATTTTGCACAGTCTGCAAAGGATACAGAGATGACGATAATGGCTTCAGAGCAGGCAATCGTTAACATGACTGAGGAACTTGTTCTTGATGATGAGACTGTACGTTACTTTATGGCATCCAAGTACCCGCTCTATGACGAGAACGGCAAGGTAATAGGAACCTGGGGCATCAGCCGTGACATAACAGATCACCTCAAGCTGGAGAACGATCTTCAGCAGTCCTTGGTCAAGTTATCAAGACTTGCCCGTGTCGATGACCTGAGCGGACTGTATAACCGCAGATACTTCTATGAGAAGCTGGATAAGATGTCAAGTTTCTATTCTGACAGGAAGGAAGAGGGCAACTTCTCCCTGATCGTTATTGATGTAGATGACATGACAGCGATCAATGACCGGTATGGCCAGCAGAACGGAGATCTGTTCCTCAGAACGATCGCTTCCCTGATGCTGTCCAACTGCCGCAAGCCTGATACTTGCTTCAGAACAGGCGGCGATGAATTTGCAATTATTCTTCCGGGCTGCGACAAGATCCCTGCTCTCGGTATTGCAAAGAGAATTGTCGATGCAGTAGCCGGTACTCCCGTAAGGCTTGACGGCGATGTCGGCAAGATCACCATATCTGCAGGTGTTGCCGCATTTGATAAGGATTCCGATCTCGAGGAATTCCTGGCAACTGCGGAGCGTAAGCTCAACAAATCCAAGCGTAACGGTAAGAATCAGGCTTCAATGTAACCTGCGTGAACTGCCTCAGGCAACTTCACCGTGTTTGCCCGGCGGGGATAACTGCCGTGTATAAGTGTGTGGTGGGCATGGAGGAAGGGCAGTTGATCCCCGTATCAGCCGGTTCAAACATCAGGTGAATGGAAATATAGTTCAGGCACTCCGGCCTCTTCGTGCATGTTCATATTCTCTTCCGATAGCTGTTACTCTGGCGCCGCGGCGTGATACAGGTACGCGCGATACTCTGGCAGTCCTAACGGGAATATAGTCAGCTTCTTCGCGGTTCCAGAATTCGATACAATCCCTGACAGCTTTGATTATTGCAAGTGATATAAAGAAAAAACACATTACTTCAACAGGTGACATAACAGTTATTCTCCTCTCAAAAACGTTCGTTTGTTCTTTTATGG
>CADBNJ010000025.1 GCA_902795955.1 Oscillospiraceae bacterium | reverse complement strand
TAACCGAGACGCTTCATCTCCTGCTTTGCCATGAACTCGGCATTGCCTCCGAGCAGGATATCCGTACCACGTCCTGCCATGTTGGTAGCGATTGTGACGGCTCCCTTTCGACCTGCCTGGGCGACGATCTCAGCCTCTCTCATATGGTTCTTGGCGTTGAGCACATTGTGCTTGATGCCGTACTTGGTGAATGCCCTGCTGAGGAACTCCGACTTATCAACGTTAACTGTACCTACAAGTACGGGCTGCCCCTTGTCGTTAGCCTCCTTAACAGCCTTGAGGACTGCGGAATACTTGAGCTTCTCGGACTTGAACACGGAGTCGACCTCATCGATCCTCTGTATAGGACGGTTAGTAGGGATCTGGATAACATCCAGCTCATAAATCTGTCTGAACTCGGCTTCCTCTGTGTAAGCCGTACCTGTCATACCTGAGAGCTTCTGATAGAGACGGAAGAAGTTCTGGAAGGTAATGGTTGCAAGCGTCCTGTTCTCCTGGGCAACCTTTACGCCTTCCTTTGCCTCGATAGCCTGATGCAGACCGTCACTGTAACGTCTGCCCGGCATGAGACGGCCTGTGAAGTCATCAACGATGATAACCTCGCCGTCCTGTACGATGTATTTCTGGTCACGCTTGAAGTTGCCGTGAGCCTTAAGAGCATTATTGATGTAGTGCTGATACTGGAAATTGTCAGGGTCTGACAGATTGTCGATATTGAAGAACTTCTCGGCCTTGGCGATACCGTTCTTGGTAAGGACTGAAGTATTGGCCTTCTCATCGGTAACATAATCAGCATCGCCGACGATCTCGTCCATATCAACCTTATCATCTGTCTCGGTAACTACAAACTGCTTCAGCGTACGGACGAACCTGTCGGCATCCTGATAAAGGCTCGATGACTCGGAACCTCTTCCTGATATGATGAGAGGTGTTCTTGCTTCGTCGATGAGGATACTGTCGACCTCGTCGACGATGGCATAGTAATGATCCCTCTGAACGATCTGTTCCTTGCTCACGACCATGTTATCTCTCAGATAATCGAAGCCGAACTCGTTATTTGTACCGTAAACGATATCACATTCATACATTCCCTTGCGGTCCCTGTTGGGGATATCATGGATGATCAGACCGACTGTCAGACCGAGGAACTTGTAGATCTTACCCATCCACTCACTGTCACGCTTGGCGAGATAATCGTTGACCGTAACAACATGGACACCTCTGCCGGTAAGGGCATTGAGGTATACAGGCATTGTAGCAACAAGTGTCTTACCTTCACCTGTCTTCATCTCGGCAATTCTTCCCTGATGGAGAACGATTCCGCCGATAACCTGAACCTCATAAGGCTTCATTCCGAGAACACGCCATGATGCCTCACGGACAGTTGCAAACGCTTCAGGGAGAATGTCATCGAGAGTCTCGCCGTTTGCCAGTCTCTCCTTGAATTCATCTGTCTTGTGCCTTAATTCGGAATCAGAGAGCTTGGAGAACTCCTCGTCCAAACCCATGACCTTCTTAACATCAGGCATGATCCTCTTGATCTCTCTTGTGCTGTGTGTACCAAAAATACCCATTCATTCACCTCATATATCTAAATTTTTGTTCTTCAGTCTGTTCAGTGCGGTCCTGTAGCCGCCATCCTGGTTGTTGTAGCAGTTCTTAACCCTTGAGATAGTCGTTGAACTTACAGTGCTCTTGCTCACTCCCTCAGCGGGCGTAAGGCGCTTGATGATCTCCTCATAGCTCATGCCCTTATCGATCCTCAATACGATCTGCCATCTGTGCAGCATTGCCTTCAGTTCGTTAACGGAACAAAGATCGGTAAAGAAGCTGTGCAGTTCTTCCGGCGTCTGCATCGTAAGGATAGCCTGATAGAGATTGATCAGTTCATCGTGCTCTTCATTATTCAGCGTGCTGACAAAATTATCTTTGTGATCCATTATCCCGAAGATTCTCCCGTTCACATCAGTGAGTAAAACCAATCAATAAGCATATCGATGTATCCGAAGTAAAACAGTGCAAAGATCGCGGCTGCGATAAAGATAAACAATATCCCGTAAACACACCTTGTGAAGAAAAGATCCTTCTTGGCCTTCCTCAACGTGTCACCCAGGCTCATTTCAGCGACTTTGCTGCTCCTTACGGCCGAGCCTGCGAGTTTGGGACTTCTGACAGTACTATTAGTCTTCACGCATAATCCTCCTATGATACAATCCTATAAATGATAACCCAACATCGGGTTTATTACAAATAATATTTAATATTTATTATATTATGTCCCCTGCCGAGCCTGATATCTGCCTGATGACCCGTACTCCACGATATTCATCTTAACACCGCGCGATGAAGCATATCCGGTCATGGATTCGACGCGCGCTCTGGACGCATCATCGGCATTTCCGGGGATTACCACGGTCAATACCCGGCTGCGGATATCACTGCCGTCCACAACATATCTTCTCTTATTGATCATCACATCCGCACCTTCGAAGTCCGCCAGGCTGTCTATCTCGCCCTTAATCTGATTTGTCACGCGCCTGTCCGACGCATAATACGGTGATGTCAGATCAATGCTGTACACCGAAGTACATGTACCGTTATCGAACGAATCAATGACGGGAAATGTCTTAGGAAGATTAGATCCGTTCTCCTCCCTGAAGAAATCCCCCCTCGTAAAGTTATCCTCGCTCCATATATCCCTCTCTTCATCCTTCGCCGCGAAAGGGTTGAGCATAAGATCGAACCTTCCGTACACCGGCACGGACGAATAGATCTTCCGCTCTATGCTGCCTGCAAGCGTCAGTACCCGGTATGTACATGTCACCTCCATGATACACATCTTTTTGTTGATCCTGATGTCAATATCGATCAGATCGGGCACAAAGAACTCAGATCCGCCGTTACGCTCTATATATCCTCTTCTGACCTTATTGGCAATGTCGTGTGCAAGCGTTTGTTCCAGCAGGAGGTTCTCCAGGGAATTTCCCGTATAAAGATCGATCCCTCCGATCAGGGATGCAACCTTTTTGATCACCTCACCGCCTTTCGTGCTGCCTGTGCCGAGTTCCGGAAAAGCATTTACCAGAACACTTACGGTGTCCGACAGAGGTATCGACAGAGGCGTAAGAACAGCAGTCTGTTCACAAGCCTGATCAAAAGAACGCTGCATCAGGATGTCCGTGCGCATAAACACAATGACGCTTATAATCGAGCAGATAAATACTAATGTTACCGTGAATGTGATCGCTGTCTCAAGGACAACCGATCCCTTCTTGTTATTCGTACATGACATAACTCTTCGTGATATCATAACCTGTTCCTCCGTATTCAGTCTCAAGCTTTATTCCCGTATAGAGATCGCCGTAGTCCCTTCTTAGCACTTCAAGCATCCGCGGCAGCAATGAGCTGTCAGGAGTAAAGAGCGTAAAAAGGAACATGAAGTCTCTGTATCCGAGCTTGATAAATTCCACGCCGTCCTTCTCGATGAAGGAGACAGTCCCGCCATTTTTAAGTTCTTTAAGACTTTTGGCCGCGCCGCATATCGACACGATAACGATGATGACTGTCTCAAGGATATCGGGCTGTATTAACACAGTACCTGCCGACAGGATCCCTATTACAACGCTTAATATTACGGCTATGGCCTTGTATTTGGCCCTTGCTGCCGAATCCGTATAGACCGACAGGAATTCCTTTGCAAAAAGCGTGGCAAATATCAGCGTAGACACGGTAAAACTTCCCGTCTTGCCGCTGCTGCCGGTCATTATGTATTCGGAATCGCAGTAATCCTTGCCGTGTATGCGCTTAAAGCCCGTACCGGTTATCGATCTGTCGATCTTATTATCGATAACACAGTCATAATTGAACGCCGCATAATGGGCGATCAGGACATGGTCAACAGCACTTAATAATCCGTCCCCCGTATCTGAAGTCATCTTCTCGAGCGTGCCGACAAGATCAGTCACCGTGGCCATGTCGAACAGGTCGAAGCCGCCGTCATAACTGGTTACATCGTCCTTGCAGTCATCGAGAAGCCCGACGAATCTGTTAAGTCCTGACAGATCATAATTCCCGCCCGCTCCGGCAAGGACTCCTTCAATATCAACAGCACCGGACAATATGTCTGACACATAGCCGGCCGCACCGCTTGACGTGTATTCTTTGAGCTTGGCGAGCAGGCCGCTGCCTTTAAGACCTTCCGTCAGTCCCGACAGCTGCTTCATGCACTCCTTTGCAAGCATTCCCGCCGATCTGTAGGAGTAATAACTGATTATCGCCTTACGGAGTGCGTAATCATCAAGTTCTTCCAGCTCCGTACACTCAAGAGCCGGAAGATCCTTGGAAGAATTGGCCGCGAGCACCTTACAGAACACTTCATCGCTTAACTTATCCGGTCCGAAAGCATATATTCCGTAAACGCCGAACAGATCTCTGTCATACCCTGCCAGGATCGATTCCGCCTGGCACTTGAGCGCCCTCGACAGTTCCATCTTCCTGTTCATGTCAGATACGAGCGTCAGGAACACTGTCTCAACGATCACAAGCGCAGATAAAATGATCGCCATGAATACGGTAGATGCCCCGTACTTGTTGTGCCTCTTCTGTCTTCTCATACTACTCACCTCCCGCAAGCTCAGATAATCCGCCGTAGATGAGCCTGAAGTTATCGGAAATGCCCGACAGGAATGTGCAGAGCCTCTCCGGAGAAGTATCCGAGATGTTTACTCCGTTAACCTCATAGAAAGCGGCAACCTCGGAATCCTCAAGCTCGATCTCCAGTTCCCTGATACCTGACTTCAAGTCCCCGATCGAATCGAGGCACACCCTCTCCGGCCCTGTTATCAGCGTCACGATGATAAGCAGAACAAGAGTAAAAACGATTGCAGTCTCAATAGTTGAGCCCATAAAAAATCACCCCCTGTAAAATTAGTAAGACTAATCATACAGGGGATTTGCTTTAGAAAATCTCCGAATTAATACGAAAATCGGAAAAATTGTAATTTTATCTTAGCTTTGCACCGCACTTCTCCTCAAGTTTTGCCAGCACGCGGTTAAGATCATCCGCGATATCAGCATCGGCGAGGGTCTTATCGGGAGCCCTGAAGGTAAGCGAGATCGCAACAGCCTTCATGTCTCCGAGCTTCTCATCCTCGTAGACATTGAAGAATTCACAGTCTTCCAGATACTTGCCGCCGGCTGCCTTGGCAGTCTTGATGATCTTGCTGACGCTGACATCCTTGCTGACAACGAGCGAGAGGTCTCTGGGGATAGCAGGGAATCTCGGAATGCTCTTATATGTACGTTCCGCCTTGGAAGCTGCGATCAGAGGTGCCGCTTCGATATCGAACAGACAGAGCTTGTCAGGTGCCTCGAATGCCTGTGCAACATCGGGATGAACGATGCCGATCACGCCGCAGGGTCTGCCGTTAACGATAAGCCTTGCGGTACATCCGGGATGATATGTAGGATCATCCGTCAGCTGCTCGAACGAGTATGATCTTATACCGAGGATCTTCAGAAGCTCTTCTATTGCATCGCGCGTCTCATAGAAGACAGCAGACTTCTTTGCAGATACCATCGAGGAATAGTTGAATCCGCAGAGCATCCTTCTCTCCTCAGGGAGCTTGCCGGGATCCTCATCAGGAAGATAGACAAATGCCGTCTCGAACACCTTGGCGCTGTTGACGCCTCTGCTGTAATTACGCGCAGCTATCCTCATCATCGAAGGGATCATTGACGTTCTCATAACCGATGTATCATCTCCGAGAGGATTGCTGATCTTAACCTGCTTACGAAGAGGAGAATCCTCCGGGAGCTTCATGTTATCAAGCTCTGAAGGCGCTTCGAAAGAATAAGTGATCGCCTCATAGTATCCGTTAGATACAAGAGTATTGCAGATCTTCTCCACTACATTCTGCGAATATGTCCTTCCGCCGAGAGTTGTCGTTTTGCCCGACAGAAGTGACGGCTCGATATTGTTGTAGCCGTAGAATCTTGCCACTTCCTCCGCAATGTCCGCTTCTGCCTCAAGATCGGGGCGGAACGTGGGAGGTACGATCATCTCCTGTCCGTTCTCATTTACAAAGCTGCACTCCAGCTTCGTAAGCACATCCTTCATGAATGACTCATCAGCCTTGATGCCGAGGAAATCATTGATCCTGTCAGGCCTGAACGGAATGTGATTCATCACCCTCTTAGTCGGATAGTTATCGATCACTCCCTTGGATACCTTGCCGCATCCGAGGATCTCAACGAGCTCACACGCCCTGTTAAGTGCACGCAAGGTATTCTCGGGATCGAGATTCTTCTCATATCTTGAGGATGCCTCAGTGCGGAGGCCGTTGTTCAGGGCAGTCTTTCGAACGGAAACGGGATTGAACATAGCAGACTCGAACAGGATCGTGGTCGTCTCGGGAAGAACTTCCGAATTCTCGCCGCCCATTACACCCGCAATCGCACAAGCCTTCTCCTCATCAGCGATAACGAGATTGGATGGATTAAGAACATGATCATTGCCGTCAAGAGTCTTGATCACTTCGCCTTCCTTTGCAGTCCTTACGATGATGTGCTTTCCTGCGAGGTAGTTCAGATCGAAAGCGTGCATCGGCTGGCCCATCTCAAGACAGACATAATTGGTAATGTCAACGATGTTGTTAATGGGACGCATCCCTGCCTGCGTCAGACGCTCGGCCATCCACGAAGGAGAAGGGCCGATCTTAACGTCCTCGACCAGCCTTCCGCAGTAACGGTAGCAAAGGTCAGGTGCTTCAATATCGATCTTAACGACATCCTCCGTATTGAGCTGTCCCTCCTGCCTGATCACGGGAGCTACCGGCTTGAACTCCTTGCCGAGTGTAACGGCAGCCTCCCTGCCGAGTCCTTCGATTGAGAAGCAGTCGGGTCTGTTCGGTGTGATCTCGAATTCGATGGTGGAATCGCCGAGGCCTAAGATATCCTTGATGTCAACTCCGAGAGGAGTATCGGAAGGCATATTCCAGAGTCCGTATTCCTCAGCGCCGGGGTGACCTTCTGCCGATACGCCGAGTTCGTCAATCGAACAGCACATACCGTAGCTGTCAACGCCTCTCAGCTTGCCCTTCTTGATATTGCCGCCGGGGAGCTTTGCACCTACGACTGCAACCGGGCAGATCATTCCGACATATACGTTCGGAGCGCCGCAGACTATCTGGAGGCTGTGTCCAAGATCGTCCCTTCCCATATCAACCGTAACGACATGCAGATGATCCGAATCGGGATGATCCTTAATGTCTGTTATCTTACCTGTGTAAACATCCGAGATACTGTCGCCTGTGGTCTCTATCGTCTCGACCTTTGAGCCGGAGATAGTCATGGCATCAGCCAGTGTCTTGACGTCAACATCAATATCAGTGAAATCTTTAAGCCAAATCAATGGTGCTTTCATATATCCAAAACCTCCGTTATCACTTGAACTGCTTCAGGAATCTGACATCGTTCTCATAGAGGAGACGGATGTCGTCAATGCCGTACCTGCCCATTGCAGTACGCTCCACGCCGATACCGAAAGCAAATCCGCTGTAGACTTCGGAATCGATCCCGCAATTCTCGAGGACCTCAGGGTGAACCATACCGGCACCAAGAACCTCGATCCAGCCCTCTCCCTTACATACACGGCATCCCTTGCCGCCGCATGACCAGCAGGTAAGATCAACCTCAACGGAAGGCTCCGTGAACGGGAAATGATGAGGTCTGAGCCTTATCTTCGTATCTTCACCGAAGAGCTTCTTCGCGAACAGCTGCAGGGATCCGACGAGATCTCCCATCGTAACACCCTTATCAACAACAAGTCCTTCGATCTGATGGAAAACAGGCGAATGCGTGCTGTCGAGAGCATCAGACCTGTACACCTTACCGGGGCATATTACCTTGAGCGGGGGCTTCTGCTTCTCCATAGTCCTTATCTGAAGACCGGACGTCTGCGTCCTGAGAAGGATGTTGTCGGTAATATAGAAAGTATCCTGCGTATCTCTTGAAGGATGTCCTTCCGGGATCCTCAGCAGCTCGAAATTATACTTGTCGTACTCGACTTCAGGACCCTCTCCGATGCTGTAACCCAATCCGAGGAAGATATCACAGATCTCATTTATCGCCATATTGAGCGGATGCCTTGAACCCGCGCCCTCAAACTTCGAAGGGATCGTAACGTCAATAACTTCGCGCTTGAGCTTGTGGCTCTTCTCCAGTTCCTTGATGGAATTGATCTTATCAGTCAGATAAGCCTCCATATGCGCCCTGACTTCATTTGCCACCTTGCCGACCTGCGGACGCTCCTCAGATGACAGCTGGCCCATTCCGCGCAATATCTGCGTCAGGCTGCCCTTCTTGCCAAGGAACGAGACTCTGAGCTGCTCAGCAGCATTGGAATCATTAGCCTCGGACAACTCACTGTCAAACTTCTTTTGCAGTGCGATCAGGGATTCTTTCAAATCGCTCATATATCAAAACCTCCCGAAAGGTATTTTTCACGAAATTAAAATATAGCACAAATAAATAATAAATAAAAGGCTCTTCGCAGTGTTATGCAGAGCAGCAGGCCGCAGCAGCTTTATGCCGGGCATGAATCAGAATGCCTCAGAAATACGGGTTGATCTTGATCTCGGTGCCTACATTAGTTGCAGGTCCGTGACCGGGATATATAGCTGTCTTTACGGGATACCCCTTGAATATACCGATCGACTCCATCATCTCAGACAGATTGCCGGTGGGGAAATCAGTCCTTCCCACAGACCCCATGAATACAGTATCGCCGCTGAACAGAACTGTCTCTCCCGATCCCCTGTCAGTCACCTCAAACGTAACAGAACCGGAAGTGTGTCCGGGAGTGGGAACAGCCCTGACATTAATGTACGGATCATCTCCGAACAGTTCAGACAGCATAGAGACGTCGCGGGTATCAATGTCATAAGGCTCGTCTTCGCCGGTCATTGATGAGCAGTTGTAATCCCCGTCCGTCAGCAGCGCCCGGTCTGTATCAGACATGATAAAAGGAACACCGCTCAGAAGATCCTGCCAAGCACGTGCACGGTAAATATGATCGAAATGCCCGTGAGTGATCAATACGGCTCTAACCCTGCTTAACTCAAATCCTTCTATCACGCCGCTGACGGTACCGGGATCCACGGAAGGATCGACGATAATAAAGCCTCCGTCGTAGGATATGATGAACATATTTGAGGACAGAGGGCCGTAAGGTATGGTAATTATCTGCATCAGGAATACTTAACTGTCCTTCTTCCAGGAACGGTAATCAAGATCGCCCTGATCGATGGCGAGGATGAGCATCTCAGCCGTAGCGATATTCGTGGAATACGGGATATTGTTAATGTCACAGACATTAAGCAGGTCGCTCGTCTTCGTGGCGAACCCGAGTCTTCCGTCGTGAATGTAGATAACGGCATCTATCTCGTCAAATTCGGCCCGCGATGCAAGCTGTTCGGACCCGCTCTCATAATCAACAGACAATCCGGAGATATCAAGGCTTACGGAATCCCTGAGCAGCTTTGCAGTATTATAGGCAGCAATAAGCGTATGCTTGCTAAGCAGATGCTTATATGCAATGCAGAAATTAACCAGAAGCTCAGTCTTGCGGTTGTCCGCCATCAGCACTATCTTCATAGATACCTCCACTAATTGGTCACATTACTATTATATCAATTCAATTCCAACATATTATTTGTGCATTACGCCCAAATAATCTTAACAAAAATGTATTAGTGACTAATTCTCATTATTGCTCAGACTGACCTTCAGTCGGAGTGATCGAATCGAGAACATCTCCTGTAGTCGGATACGACTTCATAGCCTGCGATACTGTATTGATATCCGTGTTGAAGTAAGCGGCGAGCAGCTTTTTGGCGATTATGATCGTGGACGAACCCCACTCACCGTTCTCTACGATGAGTGCGATCGCTACCTCCGGATTCTCCCTCGGCGCGTAACAGATGAACAGACCGTTGGAATACTCTTTACGTATCTTCTCATAACCCGTCTCGGCCGTTCCCGTCTTACATACAACTTCGATCGGAAAATGATCGAACTGGTTCTTAGCCGTGCTTCTCCAGGAAGATGTTCCCGTAACGACGCATCTCATCGCCCGTCTTACTGCCTGGATATTCTCGTCCTTAATGCCGATGTCTACAGGTTCTTCACCGCCTTTGTAGAGGATCGAGCCGTCAGAAGCGACTACATTGTCGATGACATAAGGCGTAACCAGTTTATTCGTTGCAATTCCCGCCGTATATCTGCAGAGCTGCAGGATCGTAAAGCAGTTATCGAACTGGCCGATCGAAGACTGGGCGGTATTTGCAGGGAACCAGGTTCTGTCATACTCGGATTCGTGCAGAAGCCTCTTGTTCTCACGGCTTGCAACAACGCCCGAGATCTCACCGGGGATATCGATCCCCGACTTCTCGCCCAGACCGAACTTCAGTGCCATTCTTGAGATATAGTCGATACCCGTCTCTACACCGAGCTTCATGAAGTAGATGTTGCATGATGTAGCCATTGCACTGTCGAGATTCAGCTGGCCGTGACCGGAATACGGATACTCGAGGCACCGGAAGATCCATCCGCCGATGTTGATCGGGCTCTCGCACCTTATCCAGTTGGATGACGGCGTGATGACATTCTCCTCAAGGGCCGCCAGCGCCGTAACCGGCTTAAATGTCGATCCGGGAGCATACATTGACATTATCGCCCTGTTCCACAGCGGGAGGTCCTGTGCGGTTATCTTCTCGTACTCGTCGATGCCGAGGTAGTATTTCACCTGCTCCATGGCCTGGGGATCGTTATAGTTCGCCAGGATAAAATCATTAGGATCATAATTCGGATACGATCCCATCGCCAGGACCGATCCGTTATTCACGTTCATCATCACGAAAGCACCGGAACTCGCCGTCTTGAATCCTTTATGATCCCGTGCTTCTGCCGCCTGCGCTTCTGCGATGAAGTCCTTGAGGGCAGTAGTTCCAACCTCCTGAAGCCTCGAATCGATCGTAAGATTTACGGTGGCACCTGGAACTGCCGGGATCCCGTATTCAGACGGATAGAAAGCTCCGTCCGTTCCGTCCGGTGTCCAGATATTATATGCGGATACGCCGCTCGTTCCGTGCAGATACCTCTCCATCTGCCCTTCCACGCCTGACTTGCCGACCATATCGCTGCTCGTATAGCCGAAGTCCTGAAGCTGTGAATACGATTCGGGAGAGATCTTACCGACATACCCCAGTACATGACACGAATAGAGTGCCCAGGGCGAATACGTCCTGTCGTACTTCTTGCCCGACACTATGCCTATATAGTGGTAATTCTGCTCATTGATCAGCGATATAAGCTCATCGGGACAGTCTGAAGCGATCTCTACGGGATTGCCTTTCTGGAACATCCAGTTATCCTTGAAGATCTGATATCTCAGCCTGATTATCCTGTATGCCTCATCAACGGAATACTTCGGATCGACCTTGAACAGCCTTCTCAGATACAGGAAGAACACTTCAGGATCGATCTTTACATATCTGTCGGAATAAGTGACTATGATACCTTCCTTGAAATCCTCAAGAGCAAAGAGGTTGTTGTCTGTCTGCCACAGCTTGATCTCTTCCTCGTCCTTGAGGAATTCGTATTTGGAAGGCTCTCCGGGAACGACAGACATATATTCATCGAGACTCGACACCGTGGTGCAGTTGTACTGATCGAACAGGTAACTCAGCTCGAGGCACTCGGTATTGAGAGCTGTATCATCGAGATCCGCGTTGGCTATATACAGGACATTATAAGGCGTGCTCGACGCGAGCATCACACCGTTACGGTCATAGATATCTCCTCTCGGGGCATTGACGGTCATCTGCCTCGCAACGCCTTTTGTAACGACGGATATCGTCTTCTGATAATCCGAGAACTGAAGTCCCGCAGTCATGAAGAAGATGATCACGCCGAACGAGACAAAGATAAGTGCCAGGTCAAAATAGCGGTTCGATATGACCGACAGGAAGGCAGACAAAAATCCGCTGTCCCTCTCCCCGTTCTTATCACGGTGCGAATCGAAAGCACCGAATCCGCCATTTCTCAGATCGTCAGCCAATTTCCGCTCTCCCCGTATGTCAGTTCCTTATTGTTCCTGTCCTTCCTGCGCTTACCCCTGTAAGGTGCCGGTCCCAGGAAATTGATCAGGATAAAGATGATCACGGCTGCAATGGCATTCATCAGAACGGACGGAAGTACCGATGTCCTGATAACTGTCCAGATCCCGCGCGATCCGCCCGTGCCGGATATCAGAGAACTCCACAAGGCACCTGCAACATTGCCGGACACTTTGTATATAACCGTATAACAGCTTACAGCCAGGATCCCCAGGAGCAGATTGCGGTTTGTCCTTCCCTCGAAGAACACCGCACCGAAAGCACCTCCCAGAAACAGAACCAGCATCCCGATACCGAAAGCAACAGACAAAGTCCCTTTGGGACCCGCGATGACGGGTGCCGCCAGCACATCCCGCATCAGTCCCATCAGAATGCCGGCAATAAGGCCTTCCCTGAAGCCGTAGACAAACCCTGTAAGCACCGCAAATACCAGCATGAGATCAGCCGTCTGTCCCCACAATGTCAGGCGCGAAGATAAAGTAACCTGTATCGAAGGGATCAGCAGGATATAGATCGCATAAACGATGATCTTACGCCATGGAATGCCGTCGAGCTTCATTGCTGTTCTCCCGTGGCATCTGCCGCAGCGGGCTGAATTCCGGCGTCATCCTGCGCAGATCTCTCAACCGGAACGAGCACAAAAACATCCTTGAGCTTTCCGATGCCGGAATACGGCTCGAGGACAGCTGTAATATTAAGCTCGTTCGAACTGTCGACCGACACGATCTTACCTATCGGAATACCCTCAGGGAACAGACCGCCTTCACCTGAAGTGACTATCTCGGCTCCAACATCAGGTATATTGTTGGGATCGATCTCAGTTATCCTGCACTTGCCGTCAGTCTTAAGAGCTGTATTGCCTGTCAGCAGATAATTCGCACCGTTGACCTCATTGACCTTGCAGCTTACGGCAAAGCCCTCATGAATGATCGGAAGCACTCTGCTCTCGTTGTCAGACACTTCGATTATCCTTCCGACAAGGTTCATGTTAACATCTACGACGATATAGGACAGACCCGTATCAAGAGTGAGTCCCTCGTCCTTCCCGATGCCAACTCTGACAGACGAGAACCATTCGTCCGCTTCAGTCGACAGGATCGATGCGCCGTATACCTCAAAATTACTGAATGTATCCTTGATGTGGAAGGCATCCTTCAGTTCTTCATATCTGATCGCAGCTTCCTCGTTCTGTCTGAGCTTATACTGAAGCATTGCAACTTCGCGCCTTAACTCCTCGTTCTCCTTCCTGATCGCCATTCCGTCAAAAACGGCAGAATTGAAATCATCGACAGAACCGGTCAGACTGCTGATGCCGTTCTGAACAGGCTTGATGATCCCTCCGAAAAACTGAGACAGCTTACCTGCATTGAGCGGAGAGCCCGGAAGAGCGCCAAGAAGGATGACTGCTATGAGAACAAGCACAACAGCCGATACAACAAACCATCTGGATGTCAGTAATTTACGCAGGCGCACTTAATTATCAGAGATTCTTGCCGCAGCACTTCTTGTATTTCTTGCCTGAACCGCAGGGGCAGGGATCATTCCTTCCGATGTTGGTTGCGTGAGCAATATTGGCGTCCCTGTACTCCCTTGTGATCTCGGCGATCGTTGACTCGGAGAGGATGCTCTTCCAAGCGGGAAGCTTGAACAGCCACTGAGCCTTTGCATCCCTCATGTTGTAGTAGAGCTTCTCGTAGTCAATGTCAAGAGACAGCTCCGTATCATCGTCAACTGCTTCGAGATCAAGGGCATCACCGTTCTTCAGTGATGACTTGATACCGTCGAGGAAACCGACGAAGATATCCATCGTATCCTTATCGAATCCGAGCTTGCGGGACAATTCGGAAGTCTTGCCGTTAAGGTATTCGGAATTATCCGGATAGCTTCCGAGGATCAGCTCGTAAGCCTTCTTCTCCATCGCATAGTAGGTATTGATGTACTGAACGTAGATCTGCTGGTTGACCGCATTCTCTGATCTGTCTATCCATGTCTTGTAATAACTCATATTAATTTACTCCTTTACTGTCAGGTGAATTATCAGATACGTGAAGCAACTGCCTTGAGGAATTCCTCGGTAGTCACAACATGCTTATCGGGTACATCCAGAAGGCTGTTAAGGTCTCCTGTTATCGTGCCGCTCTCGATAGTGTCGATCGATGCTCTCTCAAGCTTGCCGGCAAATTCTTCAAGGTCGGCAAGGCCGTCGAGCTGGGCTCTCTTCCTCAGGGCGCCTGTCCATGCGAACAAAGTAGCCATGGGATTCGTTGATGTCTGCTCGCCCTTGAGATACCTGTAGTAATGTCTCGTAACAGTTCCGTGAGCTGCTTCATATTCATACTTGCCGTCAGGTGACACAAGAACGGATGTCATCATGGCCAGTGATCCGCAGGCAGATGCGAGCATATCACTCATGACATCTCCGTCATAGTTCTTCAGAGCCCATACAAAGCCGCCCTCAGAGCGCATTACACGTGCAACGGCATCATCGATCAGCGTATAGAAATACTCGATACCTGCCGCCTCGAACTTATCCTTGTACTCGTTATCGTAGATCTCCTGGAAAATATCCTTGAACCTGTGATCGTAGGTCTTGGAGATCGTATCCTTCGTAGCGAACCAGAGGGACTGCTTAACATCAAGCGCATAGTTGAAGCAGGATCTTGCGAAAGCGCTTATCGACTTATCGGTATTATAGAGTCCTTCCACGATACCGCCGTCCTCGAACTCGAAGATAGTCTGCTTCTCAGACCTTCCGTCCTTGTATGTGATCACGAGTTCTGCCCTTGCAGGCTCTTCAACTCTGTATTCCGTATCCCTGTACACATCTCCGTATGCATGTCTTGCAATGGTGATGGGCTTCTTCCAGCATGATACAAAAGGACTGATCCCCTTGACCATGATGGGCGCACGGAAAACAGTACCGTCGAGCATTGCTCTTATCGTCCCGTTGGGACTCTTCCACATCTGTGTGAGATTATACTCTGTCATTCTCTGTGCATTGGGAGTGATCGTGGCACACTTGACCGCAACACCCAGTTCCTTCGTCCTGATGGCAGAATCCTTAGTTACCTGATCTGCCGTCTTGTCCCTGTTGACAAGTCCGAGGTCAAAATACTCAGTCTTCAGATCAACGAAAGGCAGGATGCATATGTCCTTGATCTGCTGCCAGATGATCCTTGTCATCTCATCGCCGTCCATCTCGACAAGCGGTGTCTTCATCGCAATCTTTGCCATTAATTGCTTCCTCCATAAAATAATAACTAAATAATTCTAAAGCAGAACAAAAAATCAGTCAATCACCAAAGAACAACTGCCGAGGAAACGCCTTATTTAACGGACGCTCTGACTATCAGCGTCTCAAGAGACGTCCTCTCCTCCATTATGCCGTGTCTTACGTCAGACTCGGACTTGACAGCCTTATCCAGCAGGTCAATAAGCCTGTCGATCGTAAATCTCGACGACTGTTTGATGAGATTAGCCGCATAATAGGGCGAACACTTAAGCTCTGATGCGAGTTTGCCCTTGTCTCCGACGTCTTTGGCTATCACAAGCCTCTTAAGATGCGTTATGAGCGTAGCCCTGAGTCTCTGGATCGGCTCCTTACGGAGCAGAAGCGAATTAAGCGTCTTCAGGGCACTGTCACACTTGCCCGTTCCGAAGCAGTCGGTAATCGTAAATATGCTTGCGTTAAGGTCAGGCGGACACATGTTCTCCAGATCGTCGAACGTAATGCTGTCCTTGCCGCTTCCTGCGCAGTAAAGCCTCATTTTCTCTATCTCCGAAGAGATCTGCCTCATCTTTGATTCGCTTCTTGATACGAGGGAAGCCGCGACATCATGATCGATCGTTATCTTATTCCTGCCGAGGCTGTCCCTGATTATCTTTATCAGTTCTTCCTCCGGGAACAGATTGATCTCGGCCGCCACCCCGTTCCTGGCGATGAACTTCGTGATCTTGCGGTTCTTCTCTGCCTTCTCCGGAGCGAGAACAACAAGACACGACTCTGGGATATCATTGAGTATCTTCTCTTCCCTGTCGCCGAACTCGGCGGAATACAGGGACTGGCTCCTGCAGATAACAACGCGCTTGCGGCTCATCCACGGCGGCATCTGGATATAGCCTTCCAGATCCTCAAATCCTGCTTTGGAATCCTGCGGTATGACATTAAGATCCATGTCTTCACTGCCCGGCGCGAGATATGATCTCTTGAGCGCCTTGAGGCAGTTGTCGATATAGAATTCTTCCGTACCGAACAGCAGCACAAGCCTGAGGTCTGTAACAGCCTCGTTGATCACCTTCATGAACTCCTTGCCGTCAAGATACTTATCAGCCATTGTCATACCTTCCCGGATACATTACATTGAGATCCACATCGCCGTTGATTCCGTCGATCCTGCCTACATTACTTGCCTGCCACATGAAATAATCACCTGAATAATCCGTCTCCTTCGAATAGTGGGCAAGCCATACAGGACGGCCCTTGGCGTCCCACACAGTCTCCAGCTTGTTCTTGCTGTTATAGAGCATTCCCGAATATCCGTGCTGCTCCAGCTGCTCGCAGAATGAATAGAACAGATCATTCAGTTCACTTAGACTTATCTTGTACTGCTGGAACCTGTCCCACTGCTCCATATCATAAGCGACGGGCAGATCCAGGGTGCGTCCCGCGAGAGCTTCACAGATCTTGTCGGCATTATCCCTTATCACCTCTTCGCTCGTTACAGGCGTATAGAAATATCCTCCGACCTTAAGTCCCGCTGCCTTTGCATTTGTCAGATTCTCTTCGAACTTCGCATCGATGACGAATTCACCCTTGTGGTACGTGCCTATCTTAACGATGACAAAGGTGCAGCCTGCAGCTTTGACCGCGCCGTAATCCACATCTCCCTGCCACTTGGACACATCTATTCCGAATTCAACAGACGGATCTGAAGCAAATCTCGCCTTGAACTCATCGAAAGACAATGTCTCCGGTACCGGCGTAGGCGTCGGAGAGGGAGTCGGAGTAGGCGTAAATCCTTCGGGAGTCGGCGTGGGAGACGTCTTTGATTCTTCCTCTCCCACAACTCTGACCGTAAGAGATTTCCTTGTCTGATTGCCGGAGGCATCGGTAACGATCAGCGCAGTCTCATAAGTGCCGGCAACAGTAGTATCGACCTCTGTCTCCATCGTAAGCTTCGGCGAACTGTCGTAATCATCGATATAACTGATGTACTCGTTGGCATCAAATATATCACCGACATTAAGCCTCACCGAATTCCTTGCTGACAGGAGAACAGGCGCTGTCGTATCATTAACGGGCTCTGTTGTCGCTATGGACTCAGTATATACAGTCAGTTCCGTTTCCGTGCTGCTGCTGTCAGAGATCGATACAGAAGTATCTGATGTGTCTGAAGTATCCGATGTATCTGCCGTATTATTCTTGCAAGCCGATAATGTCAATGCGAACAGAAGCATAACGGACACTATCTTTGTCTTATTCATTACTCTTTCCTTTCTTTGCCATGATCTATCCCCCTTGGCGTATATTCTACTAATAAGTCGTTTTGATTTCAAATCTGACGGCTCCCTCCCGGTCTGTCCGCCTTACAATAACCCCGTGAGAAGCAAGCCTTTCGAGTGTCTCCTGTGCCGGATGACCATAGGTATTATGCCTCCCGCAGGATATGACCGCGATCTCAGGTGATGCACGGCTGATGAACAGATCACTTGAAGAGAACCTGCTGCCGTGATGGGATACCTTGAGCATGTCACAATCCCCGATAACTCCGGAATTCACGAGTTTTTCTTCCGTCTCGGCTCCGATATCCCCCGTAAAAAGACACTTGAAGTCACAATATGTTAATTCCATCACAAGCGAATCTTCATTTCTGCCGTCCGTCACCGAATACGGCCAAAGCACGTTAAGCCGGGCTGTCTCCGATAACTCGATCACTGCTCCGGCGCTGATGCTCACAGTATCTTCTATATAGCCGTCTTCATCCTGCTTCAGCACGCATCTGCAGGGACTTATCACCTTCCCTATCCTGCCGTTATCATTAAGATAAGCAATGCCGCCGCAGTGATCACCGTCCCAGTGTGTGACGACGGCAGCATCGACCCGCCTTATGCCGTACCAGTCGAGGACTTGAGCTATGACCTCCCCTTTCTCATATGTCCCGCCGTCGATCAGCAATGATGAGCCGGGAGTAATGAGCAGGCAGCAATCTCCCTGTCCCACATCGATGAACAGAAGTTCCATCTCCGGCTTCGCACAAAGCGTGATGACTATCATTCCCGTGCATACCGCCGCCACGGCAAACAAAGGCTTGAAGAGCGCCTTGCGTATTACTCCCTGAGGGAATCTTACGATAACCGCGAACAGAAAAATGCCGGTAAAAAGACAGGATCCCGCCCTTCCGCAGTTGACCGCGCCGCCCGAGAGATCTGCACATATGTCTGCCGTCCCGGTCAGTAATTCCGTCAGAGTCTCTGACAGGGCTGCAACAAACGGAATGCCCGCTATCCTTAAGATCAGGACCGGCATGAAGGCAATACAAATTATGCTGACGAGAACACCGCCGGCCAGCTGGCATACGAAGCCCGCCGGCGACAGCCTCATACCGGCAACACCTGCGAAAGGCAGCAATCCCATGTGTGCGGCGATCACTGCCGATACCGCAGTTGCTATCTTCTCCGGGATATTGTGTATTATCATGAATTTGCTTATTCCCTTGCTCCAGTATATTATCCCGAAGCACGCCGCCATACTCATCTGAAGTCCTGACCCCATGACGGCAAAAGGGTCGGCAGTCATCATGACAAGCAGAGCGATACACATCCCGGACATTCTGTCACGGGCAAATATCATGCATACTGCCATGATAAGGGCGCGTGTGACAGAATCCTTGAATCCGGTCATCACTGCAGCTGCGAGGCAGAATAAGACAAGCAAGGCCTTGTATCTGCCCTTACGGTCAATAAGTTCGATGGCAACCAGTATAAAAACCATAAATCCCGAGAAATGCGTTCCTGACACGGCAAGCAGATGCGAACACGAGGTGAGGGTAAAACTGCTCCTGGTACTGCTGTCTATCATGGAATCATCGCCGAGCCATAGTGCCGTCATCATCGCTTTGCTGCCGCCGTCAAGATCAGATAGCAGCAATTCACAGATGCCTGATCTGAATCTGAAGACGGCAGAATCGATCATCCCCGCAGCCTGTGACAGAAGCGTCTGTCTGCATGGTACGATCTCTTCGGCAGCTATGGAATATCTGACACCTTTGGTCATAAGATACTTCCTGTAGTCGAATTCACCGGGATTGGTGGCTGTGGACGGCTGCAAGAGCCTTCCTGCAACGGCAACTCTTCTGCCCGGAGAAATAAATATGTCAGTATTATCCGTGTTGATGACAGCCGCGGCACCCGAAGGCAGCACGGCGATATAGGATGACCTTCCGTTCAGCTTATGCTGCGCCGAGACGATATAGACCTCACAATCGATCCTCCCTGTATAATCAAAGGAATTGAGCCTTCCTGCCATCCTGAGGGACAACATCATGGCAAAAACTGCGGTAAGGAGTATAAAAGTCACATACTGCCTGCAGTATGAACGTTCCTTGATAACTAATGTCACCACTGCCGCCGTAAAGACCCAGGATACAAGATAAGACTCTGTAACGAAGGTCAGAGCGAGGACAGCAGCCATATACACGGCCGCCGGGATCGAAGGTCTTGCAAATATCCTGTTCCACAATGTCTCATGCGCTTGTCTCATGGGCTGAATATATCAGCAAATGCCTGCCAAAAAGCTCCGAATTCATACGAAAATATAACAATTTGTCGATTTTGATTTAGCCGTGCAATGTGTAGAATTGTTTATATGGATATCAACTACCGTAAAACAAAATTCCTCAAAGTAGCTGCAACGATCAGCCAATGCCCGGAGACAGATCTTCCGGAGGTTGTCCTGTCCGGCAAATCCAACGTGGGCAAGTCATCCCTGATCAATGCAATCGCAGACAACAGGAAGCTTGCCAGAGTGTCATCAGAGCCCGGCAAGACACGCGAAGTCATATATTTCGAGACGGACGGACGGCTTCTGTTAGCAGATCTGCCCGGATACGGTTATGCCAAGGCTTCCAAAGAGGTCAAGGAACGGTTCAGCAAGCTCTGCGACGACTATTTCAGGAGCGGAAGGAAGATATCGCTTGTCCTGCACCTTATAGATATCAGGCATGAGCCTTCAGCGGCCGACAGATCAATGATCGAATTTCTGAACAGCGCCGCCCTTCCTTACTTTATCGTTTTTACCAAATGTGACAAATTATCAAAGATGCAGGTGAAGAATCACATTGCCATGATGGCAAAACACCTTGATTTCAGCGAGGATGCTGCTGTTTTTGCCATTTCCTCCGACAAGAAGGAAGGCATCAGAGAGCTGACGGATGCCATAACAGAATTCGTTTTCTAGACATATTTTTACGGGTGCCGTGCATTCTTTTCGTGCAAATTTACATTGAATAAAATAATTATTTGTTTGATACTTATATTAGTTTTGTCAACGGGGTGATTTATGTCTGCTTCTTATAATGGTATTAAGCTTGAACCCATCGGTCCTATCGGTATCATCGGACATACGGCGAACAGCGGATTTGTCGAGAATGTCAGCAGAGTATTGGCAGAGAAGCGCCTCAAGAGGTATAACGACCACGCTTCACCCTACGTGAACAGACCCGGTTATCTCCGTTCCAACTATCTGATCGATGCCAGCCTTGTAAGATTCCAGACGGGCGAAGGCAAATTATCAATGGGCGAGAGCGTCCGCGGACACGATATATTCATCATTACCGACTGTGTATCACCTAATCTCAGGATCAGACTGACCGACGGCGAGCATATCATGTCTCCCGACGATCATTACAGGGATCTTATGAGGATAGTATCCACATGCGTAGGCAAGGCCAGAAGGATCAATGTGATCATGCCCTTCGTTTATGAAGGCAGAACCGAGACAAGAGGCGGCCAGCGCGCGTCACTTGACTGTGCGGCAATGCTCAGGCAGTTATATGAACTCGGTGTAAGCAACTTCATCTGCTTCGATCCTCACGACGAGAGAATACAGAATGCGGTTCCTCTTATGGGTATAGAGATGCCCAAATCCCAGTACAAGCTGACTTCAGCACTTCTCAGCCATTTCGGCTCGATCAAGATCGACAAGGAATCAACAATGGTAGTAAGCCCCGATGAGATGGGCGTATCAAGAGCTATCTTCTATTCTTCTTCACTGTCACTTCCCCTCGGTATATTCTACAGGGACAGGGATTACACAGTGAAGGTGGACGGCGAACATCCCATAAAGAGTTACAGATTCCTCGGTGAGGATGTAACAGGCAAGGATATCATACTTATCGATGATATGATCAACTCGGGAAGCACGATGCTCAGGACTGCCGGCAAGCTCAAGGCTATGGGCGCCAAGGATATCTACTGCATATCGCCTTTCGGACTGTTCACGGACGGTCTCAAGAGATTTGACGAAGCATATGCGGAAGGCGTGATCAGGGCAGTCGTCTGCACCAACCTGATCTACAGGAGCGAAGATGTCAAGTCGAGAGACTGGTATATCGATGCGGACATGGTGCCTTATGTGGCAAGGATAATCGACGGTCTGAACGTTGACGAATCGATATATGACCTGGTCAACTCGAATTCGAGACTGGCCGAATTTGTTAAGCAGATAAGGATCGGCGAGATCTTTGATGAGTTTAATAACTGATTTATATAAGAAAGGTTTGGTACAAACATGACAAGTGCAGCTGATGAGAAATCTTATTCCCGTTACAACCAGTACGGCGAGAACCCCATGGATCCCGTAGGTCCTATCGGTCTTATCGCACTCAAAGGAAGCACCGACTTTACGGAGAAGGTCAATTATTATCTTAATAAGAGACGTTCCGAATATCAGGAAGAGGAGTTCGTAGCAAGATATCCCGGTTTCTACCGCGAGGATTACAGGATCAGCGTTGATAACACGAGATTCTCATCAGGCGAGGGCAAGGCTGTCATCAAGAATACCGTTAGAGGCCATGACCTCTATATCGTAAGCGATGTCATGAACAGCTCATGCACATACAAGATGTACGGACAGGATAACAGGATGAGCCCTGACGATCACTATCAGGATCTGAAGAGAGTTATCCTCGCATGCTCCGGCAAGTCCAGAAGGATCAACGTCATCATGCCGTTCCTTTATGAGAGCCGTCAGCACAAGAGGAATTCGAGGGAATCCCTCGACTGCGCATTCGCACTTGAGGAGCTCTACAATCTCGGAGTAGCCAATATCATCACATTCGATGCACACGACGAGCGTGTTGCGAATGCCATCCCCCTCTCCGGATTCGAGAGCCTCAACCCCACATATCAGATCATCAAGGAGATGTACAAGCAGATCCCTGACCTGAGCTTCACACATGGCAAGTTCATGGTGGTATCACCCGATGAAGGCGGTATCCCGAGAGCAATGTATTTTGCATCAATCCTCGGTGTCCCTCTCGGAACATTCTATAAGAGAAGAGATTATACAACCGTCGTTAACGGCCGTAACCCCATTATCGCCCACGAGTTCCTCGGCGATTCCGTTGAGGGAATGGATATCCTCATCGTAGATGACATGATCTCATCCGGTGACTCAATGCTCGATATCGCCAGAGAGATGAAGGCACGCGGTGCAAGGAACGTATACTGCGCTGTTACTTTCGCGCTGTTCACGGAAGGCATCGACAGATTCGACAAGGCATATGAGGAAGGTATCATCAACAAGGTATTTGCAACCAACCTCATCTACAGAAGGCCCGAACTGCTCAAGGCTCCCTGGTTCGCAGATGTCAACATGGCAAAGTTCGTTGCGCTTCTTATCGATGCTATCAACCACGATGCATCATTGTCCAACCTCATCAATCCTACGGAGAAGATCCAGAAGCTCCTCAGAGAGAAAGAGAATCTTGGCAACTGATGGCGCAGGCAAAGAAGACTACATCTTCCACACGCAGAACAACAAACTCCCGCAGCACTTCAAGAAGCGGGAGTTCTTCCAACAGGCGCAC